>DAINRN010000087.1:0-9883 GCA_036741815.1 Acidobacteriota bacterium | reverse complement strand
CTACCTCGGGCGCACCGTCCAGGTCATCCCCCACATCACCGACGAGATCAAGGCCGCCATCCGCGCGGTGGGGCGCGAGGGCGCCGACGTGGTGATCGTGGAGATCGGCGGCACGGTGGGCGACATCGAGGGCCTGCCCTTCCTGGAGGCGGTGCGCCAGTTCCGGCAGGACGTGGGCCGCGGCAACGCCATGTTCGTGCACCTGGCCCTCGTGCCCTACATCGCCGCCGCCCACGAGCTGAAGACGAAGCCCATGCAGCACAGCGTGCGCGAGCTGCGGGCCATCGGGATCCAGCCCGACGTCCTCCTGTGCCGCACCGACCGCTTCCTCTCCCCCGACATCAAGTCCAAGCTCGCCCTCTACTGCGACGTGCCCGAGGAGGCGGTGATCACGGCCAAGGACGTGGACTCCATCTACGAGGTCCCGCTGGTCCTCTCCGGCGAGGGGCTGGACGCCATCATCCTGAAGGTCCTGGGCCTGGAGAGCCGCGGGCGCGACATGTCGGCCTGGGAGGACCTCGTGGAGCGGATCAAGAACCCGCGGGGCGAGGTGGTGATCGGGATCGTGGGCAAGTACGTCTCCTTCGAGGATTCCTACAAGAGCCTCAACGAGGCGCTGACCCACGGCGGGTTCGGCAACGACGTGCGGGTGGTCCGCCGCTGGGTGGAGGCCGAGGACCTCGAGTACGGGAACGCCGACGCCAAGCTGCGCGGCGTGGACGGGATACTGGTGCCGGGAGGGTTCGGGGCTCGCGGCACGGGCGGCATGGTGGCCGCCGCCGAGTACGCCCGCCGCACGGGCACGCCCTACTTCGGCATCTGTTACGGCTTCCAGTGGGCGGTGACGGAGTACGTGAGGAACGTGTGCGGGCTGGCCACCGCGCACTCCACCGAGGTGGAGCCCGACGCCGAGCACAAGGTGATCTACAAGCTGCAGGACCTGCTCGGGGTAGAGGAGATGGGCGGGACCATGCGCCTGGGCTCCTACGTCTGCCAGCTGCTGCCCGGGTCGCGCGCCGCCGCCATCTACGGCAAGACCGAGGTCCGCGAGCGCCACCGCCATCGCTACGAGTTCAACCGCCACTACGAGAGCTGCCTGACCCAGGGCGGCATGTCCATCTCCGGGAAGACCCCGGACGGGAAGTTCGTGGAGATCGCGGAGATACCCGACCATCCCTGGTACGTCGCGGTCCAGTTCCACCCCGAGTTCCAGTCCAAGCCCCTCGTCCCCCACCCGCTCTTCGCGGATTTCGTCCGCGCCAGCCTGGAGAACCGCAAGGCGCGGGCGGCGCAGGGGGCGGCCGCTCGGGTCGGCGTCACGCTCTCGTGAGGGCCGGGGGTCCGACCCCCGAGACGCTCTGGCGATCGCTCACGCGGCGCGGGGGCGCGCCCTTCCTCATCGCCGGGCCCTGCGTGATCGAGAGCCCGCGCCATCCGGGCCAGGTGGCGGCCCGCCTCAAGGAAATCACGGGCGCGCTCGGGATCCCGTTCGTGTTCAAGGCCAGCTACGACAAGGCCAACCGGTCCAGCCTCGGCTCCTACCGCGGGCCGGGGATCGACCGCGGCCTCGAGATACTCGCGGGCGTGCGCGACCGGCTGGGGGTGCCGATCCTGACCGACGTCCACGAGGTGGCGCAGGTGGAGCGGGCGGCCCGCGTGGCCGACGTCCTGCAGATCCCCGCCTTCCTGTGCCGGCAGACGGACCTCGTCCTGGAGGCGGCGCGCAGCGGCCGCATCGTGAACGTCAAGAAGGGGCAGTTCATGGCCCCCTGGGACATGAAGGGTGTGCTCGACAAGGCGGCGTCCACCGGGAACCGCCGCATCATGGTCACGGAGCGCGGGGCGAGCTTCGGCTACAACAACCTGGTGGTGGACATGCGGTCCTTCCCCGTGCTGCGCTCGTTCGGCTACCCGGTGATCTTCGACGTCACCCACAGCGTGCAGCGGCCCGGCGGCCTGGGCGACCGGTCGGGCGGCGATGCCCACTTCATCGACACGCTGGCCCCTGCGGGCGTGGCGGCGGGCGTGGACGGGCTCTTCATGGAGGTCCACCAGAACCCCGCGCGCGCCCTCTCCGACGGCCCCAACGCCTACCGTCTGGGCCGCCTGGAGACGCTCCTGAAGCGGCTGCTGGCCGTGGACCGGGCGGTGCGCGGTCGCGGATAGCGCGGAGGACGCCCCGTCCCCCGGGCGGGTCGCGCCCGCCCGGGCCTCCTTCCGTCCCGTCCTCCTGGCCTGGCTGTTCGCGAGCGTGCTGACGGGCGTCCCCCACCTGCGCGCCCACCTCTCTCCCCCGCCCGCCCTCGCCTTCACGGGGTTCTTCTTCTGGCGCCCCGACATGTACAACTACCTCACCTACGTGCAGCAGGCGGAGGACGGCGCGCTGCTGTTCGAGAACAAGCTCGCGATCGACGACTCGCGCCGCGTGCTCCTGAACCCGGAATGGTGGCTGGTGGGGCGGCTTTCGGCGCTCCTCGGACGCCACCCGAACCTGGCCTATCAGCTCTTCGGCCTGGCCGGTGCCCTCGCGCTCCTGGCCGCGGCGGACCGTTGGCTGCGGCTGGCGGGGCTGCCGGACGCGCACCGGCTACCCGCGCTCGTCCTCGTCTCCCTCGGCGCAGGGCTCGGCGGGATCCGCTACACGATCTTCGGACCGCCCGCCTGGAGGTCGCTCGATCTGGTGATGGGCCTGTTCCCCTTCCTCGAGATGCTGGCCAATCCCCACTTCGTCGCGGGGACGGCCCTTCTGGCCTGGGCGCTGCTGGCCTTCTTCCGCGCCCGCACCTGGCTGGGGCACCTGGCCGGCATCGCGCTGGGGACGCTTCTCGGCCTGACGCGGCCGTACGACGTCGTCCTCCTCGTGGCCGTACGCACGCTCGCCGTGCTCCTCACGGAGCCGCCGTCGCGCTGGCTGCGTCTCCTGCTCCCCCTGGCCGGGCTCGCACCGGTGGCGCTCTACCTCTTCTGGCTCTTCTATCGGACGGACGCCTTCGCGACGTTCTTCGCCGGCTACCCGACGCCGCCGCTCCTGGACTTCGCGGTTGCGCTCGGGCCCGCGGCCGCCCTCGCCGCCCTTCCCGCCTGGCGCCACCGCCGCCTCGAGGGAGACGCGCGCCGTGCCGCGGCGCACCTGGTGGCCTGGGCCGTGGTCGGGATCGTGTTGTTCACGGTGAGGCCCGTGCCGTTCTTCGTGCAGTTCCTCGTCGGGATCGGCCTGCCCTTCCTGGCCCTGGCCGCGCTGGGCCTGGCGCGCTTCCGCGCGTGGGTGACGCTGGCCGCCGCGGTGGCCATGGCCAGCACGGCCGTCGTGGCCCTGCGGATCGTCCTCAGACCAGCCGCTCTGGTTCGTTCCCGCGGAGCGGATGCGCGCGGCCCTCGCCCTGCGCTCCACCTGCCACCGCGGGGACCTCCTGCTCGCGCCGCCCGACATCGGCCTGTTCGCCATCGGCCTGAGCGCGTGCAAGGCCTACGTCTCTGACCGCTACAACCCGCCGGAGCGCGACGTCGAGGTCCGCAAGTTCTACGCGGGCGGCGAGCCGGCGTGGCGGGCGGCGCTGCTCGACCGCCACTGCGTGACCCACGTGGTCCTGCCCGACATCGGGAGCGTGCCGAGCGGCTGGCTGGGCGAGACGACACCGTTCCGCCAGGTGGCTCGCGTCGGCCCCATGCCGATCACCATCGGCGTCTACCAGCGGGCGGGGCGGACCGGGTGTCCCCCACGCTGACGGGCGCGGGCCCGCGGCCCCTGCTCCTGTCCTGGGTGTTCGTGTGCGCGCTCGTCTCGCTGCCCTACGTGCGCGCGGCCAACGGGCCTCCCCCGGGGCGCGCCTTCGTCGGCTTCTTCTATTACGTCGACGATGCGTACAACTACCTGTCGTTCGTGCAGCAGGCCGAGGACGGGGCCCTGCTCCTGCGGAACAAGGACGTGTCGCCGCCGCGCCCGGGACGGCTCGTGAACCTCGAGTGGTGGCTGGTGGGGCGCACGTCCGCGCTCCTGGGACGGCGGCCGGCGCTCGCCTATCGGCTCTTCGGCCTGGCCGCGGCGCTGGCGCTCCTCGCCGGCGTGGATCGCTGGCTCCGGGCGGCGGGACTTCCGGCCTCGCATCGACTGCCGGCCCTGCTGCTCGTGGCCACGGGCGGCGGCCTGGGCGGCGCGCTCCTGACCCTGGGCCTTCGCCCCCTGCCGCGCAGCCCCGACCTCTACGCGGGCCTCTTCCCGTTCGTCGAGCTCTTCGCCAACCCGCACTTCGTGGCCGGCACCGCGCTCCTGCTCTGGACGCTCTGGGCCTACCGCGAGGCGCGGAACCTCGGCGGCCATCTGCGCGCCGCGCTCCTGGCCACCGTCCTAGGCCTGGTCCGGCCCTACGACCTCGCGCTGGTCGCCTTCGTCCACGCCTTCGCGGTCCTGTTCACGGAGCCCCCGCGGGCCTGGCTCCGGCGGCTCGGGTCGCTCGTCGGCCTCTTGCCCGTGGTGCTCTACGATGCCTGGCTCTTCTTCGGGAGCGGCGATTTCGCCGTCTTCTCGAGCCGGACCTTCCAGTTCCCGCCTCGCAGCGACTTCATCTGGGCGCTGGGCCCGGCGGCGCTCCTGGCCGTGTTCTGCGCGCTCAGGCCGCGCCCTCCGGCTGAGCAGCGCGCGGCCGCCATGTATTTCGCGGGCTGGGCCGCGGCGGGCGCGTTGATCCTGGCCTTCCGCCCGCTGTCGTTCTCGCTGCAATTCCTGGCCGGCATCGGCCTTCCCCTCCTCGCCCTCGGGGCGCTATGGCTGTCGCGCCTCCCCCCGGCCGTCACCCTGGCCGTGGCGGCGGCCCTCTCGATCAACGCCGTCGTCTCGCTGCGCATGGCCTTCGCGGACAACCCCTACTGGTTCGTGCCCGCGCCGAGGCTCGCGATCGCCGCCGCCCTGCGCCCGCACTGCCGGCCGGGTGACCGGCTGTTGTCTCCGCCTGACATCGGCCTGTACGCGGGCGGCCTCACCGCGTGCGGCGCCTACGTGGCCCATCCCGCCGCCGCCGGGTTCGAGATCCGCGACGCGGAGGTCAAGGATTTCTACGCGGGCGCCGATCCCGCAGCCCGCGCCGCGCTGCTCGATCGCCACTGCCTGACCCACGTCGTCCTGCCGGGCGGGGCGGGCGAGGTACCCGGTGCCTGGCTGGGTCCGGACACGCCCTTCCGACGCGTGGCGAGCGCCGGGCGCGGGCCCATGGCCATCGACGCGTATGTCCGCGCACCGCGAGAGAGCTGTGTGCGCGAACGATGACCGCGCTCGTCTGCCTCGTCTTTTTCTTGTCGGGCGCCGCCGCGCTCCTCTTCGAGACCCTGTGGTTCCGGCTGGCCGGGCTGGTCTTCGGCAACAGCGTCTGGGCGGCCAGCCTCGTCCTGGCCAGCTTCATGGCGGGCCTGGCCCTGGGCAACACGCTGGCCGCGCGCCACGGTCCGCGGCTGCGCCGCCCGTTGCGCTTCTATGCGCTGCTCGAGCTCGTGATCGGCGCCTCCGGCCTGGGGCTCGTCCTGCTGCTGCCTTCGCTGACGGCGGTGATCCTGCCGTTCCTGCGCCCCTTCCTGGACAACCCGCAGGTCCTCAACGCCCTCCGGCTCGCGCTGTCGTTCGGCCTCCTGATGATCCCGTCCACGGCGATGGGCGCGACGCTGCCCCTGCTCGTGAGGATCCTGTCCGCGAGCGAGCCGAACTTCGGCCGCACGCTGGGCCGCCTCTACGGTTGGAACACGCTGGGCGCGGCGGCGGGGGCCGTGGCCGGTGAAGCCGCGCTCATCGCATGGCTCGGCTTGCGAGGGACGGCGGCCGTAGCCGCCTCGCTCGACATCGCGGCCGCCCTGCTGGCCTCCACCCTCGCCTTCCGGACCGAGGCCCCGCCGGCGGCCGCGCCGTCCGTTCCCCCGGCGGCGATGGGATCGCGCGGAATCCGCCTGCTCGCGGCGGCGTTCCTCGCCGGCACGATCCTCCTGGCGCTGGAGGTCGTCTGGCTGCGCTTCCTGCTCTTGTTCTTGAGCGGGACGAGCGCCGCCTTCGCGGGCATGCTGGCCGTCGTGTTGCTCGGGATCGGCGCCGGCGGGCTTGCGGCCTCGCTGTGGTCGGGACGGGACCCGTCCGCCCATCGCTGGCTGCCCGGCCTGGCGCTCCTGGCCGGGCTCTTGACCATCCTCGCCTACATCACCTTCGACCGGGCCCTCCAGCTGGCGGGCGCCGACTACACGGCCGCGCCGCGGGCCACCTTCGTGGAGGCGGCCTGGCTGATGCTCGACGTCTGCGTCCTCTCCGGGCTGATCTTCACTCTCACCGGCCGGGCGCTGCGCGACGTCGTGCCCGACGCCACGCGGGCCACCGGCCTCCTCACGCTGGCCAACACCACCGGCGCCATGCTCGGCGCGCCGCTCGCGGGGTTCGCGCTCCTGCCCGGGCTCGGCATGGAGCGGTCCTTCTTCGCCCTGGCCGCGGCCTACGGCGCGGTGGCCGCCCTCGTCTGGTCCGCGGGGGCGGCGGGCCGCACCCGCTCGTCCGCCGAGCGCGTCCTGCTCGGGTCCGGGGCCGTCGGGTTCGCGGTCTTCGTTGCCCTCTTTCCCTTCGGCCTGATGAACAGGCGCTACATCGGGCGCGTGGTGGCGCGGTTCGCCGAGGACGGCTCGCGGCCGATCGCCCTGGAGGAGGGGCTGACGGAGACCGTGCTCGTCATGCGGAGGGACGTCCTGGGCCAACCGGTGGCGTACCGGCTCGTGACCAACGGCTTCTCGATGTCGACCACGGGCATGGTCGCCGACCGCTACATGAAGCTCTTCGTCTACTGGCCGGTGGCCCTGCGCCCCGGGATCGAGCGGGCACTGCTCATCAGCTACGGCGCCGGCACTACCGCCCGAGCCCTCGCCGACACCGCGGGCCTCCGGTCCATCGACGTGGTGGACATCTCGCGGGAGGTCCTGGACATGGCGTCCGTGCTGTTCCCGGCTCCCGGACGGACGCCGCTCCAGGATCCGCGGGTCACCGTTCACGTCGAGGACGGCCGGTTCTTCCTGTCCAGCACGGACCGCCGCTTCGACCTCATCACGGCGGAGCCGCCGCCGCCGAAGCACGCCGGCATCGTGAACCTCTACTCGCGGGAGTACTTCCATCTCGTGCGCCGTCAACCACAAGTACTACGAGGCCAACGGCTACTACGTGATCGCGGATCGGCTGTCGCCGCGCGGCGTGACCACCCACTGGCTGCCCGTCTTCCTGCTCGAGCCCGGCGATACCCTGTCCATCATCAAGGCCTTCTGCTCCGTCTTCGAGGACTGCTCACTGTGGTCCGGGGCCGGCTTCAACTGGATGCTGGCGGGCAGCCGGGGCGGGCTGGCCACCGTCACCGAGGAGGAGCTCGGACGGCAATGGCGCGACCCGCGCCTCGCGGACCGGCTGCGCGAGGAGGCGCTGGAGTCGCCGGCCGTGCTGGGCACCACCTTCATCGGCGACGCGCCGTTCCTCCACGGCCTGACCCGCGACGCGATGCCGGTCATGGACGACCGGCCCTACCGCATCAGCGGGTCTCAGCCCGATCCTGCGACCGCCTTCCCGTTCTACCGCTCGGTGGCCGACACCACCGCCACCCGGCGCCGCTTCGAGGAGAGCGCGGCCGTCCGGCGTCTCTGGCCGGAGGCCCTGCGCGCGGAGACGCTCCGGACGTTCGACTACCAGCGCGCGCTGGACGGCTATCTGGTCCACCCGGAGGGCAGCCTGGTGCCCCGTCTGGAGGCGCTGCTCCTGGCCCTGACGGGGACGTCCTCGCGCACCCTGCCCTTGTGGCTCGCGGACGTCCAGGAGGAGGAGGTGCGCATCGCGACGCGGAGCGTCCGCTCCGGGCCCGAAGACGCGCGGCTGGAGTATCTGCGCGCCGTGGACGCGCTGGCCCGGCGCGACTACGCGGGATGCGCCTCTCGCCTGGCCGCGGTGCGGGCGGGCAACCCCCGCTCCCCCCGCATCGCCGTCCTGCGCGTGACGGCCTTGCACCTCGCGGGAGCGGCGGACGAGGCGCGGACCGAGGCCGCTTCCGCCTGCCCGCCCGGCCCGTCCCCGGTGCTCGACGCGGAGACCTGCGCCTGGCTCGCCCGCACCTTCCAGCGCGCGCCTTGATTTCCGCCGCGGTCGCCCCTGGGCGTAGGATTCGGCATGTCCCGTGAGATCGCGCGCAAGGTCCTGGAGATCGAGTCCCGGGCCATCCTCGAGCTCCTGCCACGGATCGACGCGGGCTTCGACCGCGCGGTGGAGATCCTCCTCGCCTGCGCGGGCCGCGTGGTCGTCACGGGGATGGGCAAGAGCGGCCTGATCGGCCAGAAGGTCTCGGCCACGCTGGCCTCCACCGGCACCCCGTCCCTGTTCCTCCATCCCGCCGAGGCCATCCACGGCGACCTGGGCCGCATCGTCAAGGGTGACGCCGTGCTGGCCATCTCGCACAGCGGCGACACCGGGGAGATCCTGGCCCTGGTGCCCCAGGTGAAGAGGCTGGGCTCGCCGCTCCTGGCCATGACCGGCGGCCCGCGCTCCGCCCTGGCCGCCGCCGCCGACGTCCACCTCGACGTCTCCATCCGCGAGGAGGCCTGCCCGCTCGGCCTGGCCCCCACCGCGTCCACCACCGCCGCCCTGGCCATGGGGGACGCCCTGGCCATGGCGCTCGTGGAAAGGCGGGGGTTCACGGTGGACGACTTCGCGGTGCTCCACCCCGGCGGCCGCCTGGGCAAGAAGCTGCTGCGGGTGGAGGACGTCATGCACACGGGGGACGCCGTGCCCCGGGTCCGCACGGACACGGTCATGAAGGACGTGCTCTTCGAGATGACGCGCAAGCGCCTCGGCCTCACCACCGTCGTGGACGGGGACGGCCGGCTCGCGGGGATGATCTCGGACGGCGACCTCCGGCGGCAGATGGAGCGCCACGGCTACACCCTGCTGGACCGCACGGCGGGCGAGTGCATGACCCGCGATCCGGTCGTGATCGGGCGCCGGGAGCTGGCCACTGCCGCCCTCGACGTCATGGAGGCGCGGAAGATCACCTCGCTCCTCATCGTGGACGAGGCCGGAGCCGTGGACGGCGTGCTCCACCTCCACGACCTGTGGACGACCGAGATGATATGAAGGACGAGGCCCTGGCCGCCCGCTGCCGGGGGCTGCGCCTGGTCGTGTCGGACGTGGACGGCGTGCTCACCGACGGCACCGTGCTCCTGCTGCCCGACGGCGGCGAGGCCAAGGCCTTCCACACCCGGGACGGCCTGGCCTTCGTCCTGGCCCATCGCGCGGGCCTGCGCACGGCGCTGCTGTCGGGCCGCTCGTCGGAGGCGGTGTCGCGCCGCGCGCGCGAGCTGGGGATCGGCATCGTGCGCCAGGGCGTGGCGGACAAGGCCGCGGCCTTCGCGGAGATCCTGGCCGGGGAGGGCCTGGCCGCCCACCAGGCGGCCTACATCGGCGACGACGTCAACGACCTCCCGGCCATGGTCCAGGCGGGCCTCTCCGCGGCGCCGAAAGACGCCGCCTTCGAGGTGCGGGCCCAGGCCTACATGGTGATGGACGCTCTCGGAGGCCACGGCTGCTTCCGCGAGTTCGTGGAGGCCATCCTGCGGGCGCGCGGGGAGTGGGACTCCCTCACGGCCTCGATCGGCGCCCCCCTGCCCTGACGCCCGCGGCGGCGGCCAGGAGCAGGGCCAGCGTGCCCAGCGAGACCGCCGCGCCGAGCGCCAGGTAGCGCGAGCGGAAGCTCAGCACCACCCGGCTCCTGCCCGCGGGCACGGGCACCGCGCGCATCCACGCGTTGGCCGCCACGCACGGGGCGGGAGCGCCGTTCACGGTGGCCCTCCATCCCGGGTACCACGCCTCCGCCACCACCAGCAGGCCCGGCCCAGGCGA
>DAINRN010000086.1:6356-9911 GCA_036741815.1 Acidobacteriota bacterium | reverse complement strand
ACACCGACGAGATCGCCGTCTTCGTTCAGGATTCGTGGCGCGTCACCCCACGACTGACGATCAACGGCGGCCTGCGCTACGAGGCCGGCTTCAACCCCACGCCCGAGGCCAACAACGACTTCATGTTGAACGCCTTGAATGGTGTCACCTTCCCGCTCGGCCGCACGGTCGACCCGACGCAGATCCCCGATCAGACAAATCAGTTCGCGCCGCGCGTGGGCTTCGCCTGGGACATCGGCGGCGACGGCCACACGGTCGTGCGCGGTCACACCGGCCTCTACTACGCGCGGTCGCCCGCGCTGCTGTTCGCGGGGCCGGTGAACAACTACCGCAACCCTCCCGGCGACCTGTCGATCCAGCTCCCGTTCCCGGTGCCGTCCAGCAACCCCAACAACACCCTCTACGAGCAGTTCCTGCTCATCGGCATCGACCTCAACCAGACGCCGCTCGATCAGCTGCCGGACCTGACCGTGGACCAGATCAACCAGATCTCGTCCGCGCTGGGCCTCACCGTGGACCCCTTCCGGGCCGCCCAGCCGATCTCCATGGACAACGACTTCAAGAACCCACGCGCCTACCAGGTCGGGGTCGGCGTCGAGCGCCAGGTCACCGACGGCATCACCCTCGGGATCGAGGGCAACTACGTCAAGACGGAGCACCTGCAGCGCAACCGCGAGCTGAACCTCCCCGCGCCGATCGTCCGCGCCAACGACCCGGCGCAGCGGCCGTTCTTCGGTCTCACCACGGGGACGCCGCGGCCGCTCACCACCGTAGGCTCGGTGCAGGTCCGCGAGTCCACCGCCAGCTCGAAGTACCAGGCCCTCACCCTGAGCGCGAAGCTCAACCGCAAGCGGGTGAGCGCCAACGTCTTCTACGTGCTGAGCGAGTCGGAGTCGGACGACGACAACGAGCGCGACGCCGGAGGCCAGTCGGCCGAGAACACCTTCGACCTCGGGCCCGAGTGGGGGCCCGCGCGCCTCGACCGGCGGCATAAGTTCAACGGCTACGTGATCGTCTTCCTGCCCGCCGGGTTCGACGTCTCCAGCGGCTTCCGCTTCCTGTCCGGCCGGCCCATCGACGTGGGCGTGGGGAACGACGCCAACGGCGACCGCATCACGGCCGCCGACCGGCCCTTCAGCGCCCCCGGCGTGCCCTTCACGCGCAACGCCTTCCGCAACGAGTCGCAGAAGTTCTTCAACCTCCGCGTGCAGTGGGGCCTGGACCTGAAGAGCAGCCGCAAGCTGGTCTTCTTCGCGGACGTCTTCAACGTCTTCAACTGGGACAACATCGAGCTGAACGGCACGACGGTCACCAACTACTGCGCGGCCCCCGCGCCGCTGGACTGCGGCTTCGGTCCGCCCACCAACCCGAACTTCCTCTCGCTCACGGACCAGAACCCGACGTCCACGCGCCAGGGCCAGCTCCTCCTCAACAACACCCCGGGCGATCCCCGGCAGGTCCAGCTCGGGCTGCGGCTACAGTTCTAACTCGTGCGGCCGTGGGATCACGTCTGAAGATCCCACCGCCGCACCTTTTCGTCTCCCTCCAGCCTGCCCTGCCCCGTTTCATTGCCGTCCCACCTGTCTCGTAGTTCCGGCGTTATCATTCCCCGCTTGAAGGACGTGGTGACGGCGGAGGACGTCATGGCGGTACCTCCCGGCGGCGAGATCTCCGCCACCCCCGGGGCCATCGTCACGCCGTGGGCGCGCGAGGTGGCCGCGTCGCGGGGCGTGCGGATCGTCACGGGTCCCGCGGCCGAGGGGGCGCCCCTGGTGGCCGTGGGCGCCGACCACGGGGGCTTCCCCCTCAAGGAAGAGGTGAAGAAGCACCTCACGCGCCTGGGCTACCGCTTCCACGACGTGGGCACCTTCTCCACCGAGCCCGTGGACTATCCCGACATCGCGCTGGCCGTGGCCCGCGCGGTGGCCGCGGGCGATGCCCGCTTCGGGATACTGGTGGACGGGGCCGGGATCGGCTCAGCCATGGCCGCCAACAAGGTGCGGGGCGTGCGCGCGGCCGAGTGCGCGGACGGGGCGGCGGCGCGCAACGCCCGCGAGCACAACGACGCCAACGTCCTCACGCTCGGCGCGCGGTTCGTGGACACCGGCCGCATGCACGAGGTGGTGGAGACGTTCCTGACCGCCGCCTGCACCGAGGAGCGGCACGCCAAGCGCGTGGCGAAAATCAAGGCCATCGAGGAGTCGTACCTGAAGTGACCGATCCCCGCGTCGTGGAGGCCGTCGTGCAGGCGGTGCTCGCGCAGCTCCGCGTCGAGGAGGCCGCGTGCGCCTGCCACTCGGTGGCGGCGGGCTGCTGCCCCGACCGGCTGGGCCGGATGCTCGGCCACGGCGCGGAGCGCTTCGGCCTGCAGGCCGGCGCCAACCTCTATCCCCGGGACATCGCGCGCAAGATCGACCACACGCTCCTGAAGCCCGAGGCCACGCGGGAGCAGATCGAGACGCTGTGCGGCGAGGCGCGGGAGCACGGCTTCGCCACCGTGTGCGTGAACCCGGCCTGGGTCCGCCTGTGCGCGGCGCTCCTGCGCGGATCCGAGACGCGCGTCTGCACCGTGGTGGGCTTCCCCCTCGGAGCCACCGTCCCCGAGGTCAAGGCCTACGAGGCGGCGCGGGTCGTGGAGGCGGGGGCCTGCGAGGTGGACATGGTCCTGAACGTGGGCGCGCTCAAGTCCGGGGACTACCGCCTCGTGGAGCGCGACATCGCCGGGGTGGTCGAAGCCAGCCGGCCGGGCGGTGCGCTCATCAAGGTCATCATCGAGGCCGCCCTCCTCACCGACGACGAGAAGGTCAAGGCCTGCGTCCTGGCCCGCGCCGCCTGCGCCGACTTCGTCAAGACGTCGACCGGCTTCGGGCCCGGCGGCGCGACCGCCGCCGACGTGGCCCTCATGCGCCGCGTGGTGGGACCGGACATGGGCGTGAAAGCGGCTGGCGGCGTGCGCGACCTGCAGTCCGCGCGGGCCATGCTCGATGCCGGAGCCGACCGGATCGGGGCCAGCGTGGGGGTCAAGATCGTCCAGGAGAGCCAGGGCCTGGCCCCGAAGGCCCCCGCACCGGGCGCCCCCACGAACTATTAGACGTAACCAAGACGTCCTCGCCCTCTGTTCGCCTGACGTTACTGGACAGTTTGGGCAAGCGAGCCCGTAATGAGGCAAAGGGATAAGGTGGCGCCGGCAAGGGATATCCAGAAATCCATTGCCCAGGTCCTGCTCCGCGACTGGGACCCGATCGGCGTCAAGAACGAACCCCAAGCTCAGGATGAATACGATTCCTACATAGCGGGCATCTACAGACTCCTCGCGGCGGGTGCGACGCCGCAAGTCGTAGCGGAACACTTGTGCCGCGTGGAAGCTGAATCAATCGGGTATACCCAGGCTAGCCCAAGCGACCTGCTACCCGTCCCCGAAAAGCTCTGTCGGTTGGATGTCATGCTTGAACACGAATAGAGCGCAGGCGAACAACGCGTTGAAGCGGACAAAGCGCCCTCGCGGCGCCATAATCGCCAGGATGGTCGCGCCGCGTGCGCGTTCGCGCACCGGGC
>DAINRN010000086.1:5650-6346 GCA_036741815.1 Acidobacteriota bacterium | reverse complement strand
GCTTTGCCGCTTAAACGCGAGTGTTGGGCCGACAGGGGATGCATGGACAAGACGGAGACGATTGCCAAGGCGCACCTTGAGTCACGAGGTCACGAGACCATCGTGTACGAGCCGGACGGAAACATTCCGCCCGACTTCCTTGTTGACGGTTCGATCGCGGTCGAGGTGCGCCGATTGAACCAGCACGAGGAGGGCCAGGCCCTTGAGGCCGTCGAGTTTCCGCTGCTCCGGTTGTTCGAACGAGTGCTGCCGGAGAGCGGCCCTCCGTCGGCGGGCGAGTCGTATTTCGTCACGTACATCTATCGACGTCCGCTGCCACCGTGGAAGGGGCTCGAAACAGCTCTTCGGCGGCGGCTTGAGGAGTTCCGCGGCCAGCCTCGGCCGATGGAGTACGTCGAGGTGGCCGACAATCTCGAGCTACAGTTCATTCGCGCGGGCAAGCCGCACTCGTCATTTCTGCTCCTGGGTGGCTTCGCAGATCAGGACTCCGGCGGATTCGTCCTGGCGGAGCTGAACAAGAACATTCGGATTTGTATCAGCGAGAAGACCAAGAGGGTCGCCAACGTGCGGCATCGGTATCCGACGTGGTGGCTGTTTTTGGTCGACTACGTCGCTCACGGCGTCGACGGCGAGGATCACGCCGATCTGAGGAACCTACTCCAAGGCGAAGATTCGTGGGACAAGGTCATCGTGGTT
>DAINRN010000086.1:0-5640 GCA_036741815.1 Acidobacteriota bacterium | reverse complement strand
GCCCAACAGGTTGAAGCGCACAAGCCCTGGCAAGGTCGGAGGCTTGCCGCTTAGCCCGGTGTTCGCCAGACCCAGCGTGACTGGGAGCGCGCGTACACTGGCAGACCGTGGTCGTCGAATGGGATGACCGGAAGGCAGCTGCCAATGTCCGGAAGCACGGCGTTTCATTCGATGAGGCCGTCACGGCCCTGGAAGATCCCTTGTCCGTTACCTACCGGGATCCCGACCATTCGGAGGACGAGCTCCGATTTCTTACGTTTGGGCTGAGCTCGACCGGGCGTATCCTTGTGGTGGCTCACGCCGATCGCGAGGAGGCCATCCGGCTAATCTCAGCCCGACCTGCCACGCGTAGTGAGCGCCGCGCCTATGAAGAAGGGTAGCCGCCGCATGCGGGACGACCTTCGTTCTGAGTATGACCTAGCCGCGCTGGGGCCGGGGGTTCGCGGCAAGTACGCGAGCCGCCTCAAGGGAACGACACTGGTGGCGCTCCAGCCGGAGGTTGCCGCCGCGTTCCCCACGTCCGAAGCAGTCAACGAGGCTCTGCGGACAGTCCTTCGGACGACTACGGTAGTACGACGATCTACACCGGCGCGCAAACGAGCCAGCAGGACAGGCGGTGCGCGGCGCAAGTAGAGTCCGCGAGGGTGTTGGCGAACGACGCGCTTGGTCTCTCGACGTCAGGCTAGCCTGCTACAGGATCGGAGCGCGGTCTAGCGCTTGCTGACCCGCGACAGGTACGACCCGGCGGTGCGCTGGGGATCGAGGCCCACGGCGCGCGCGTACTCCTGCAGGAAGCCGCGGAGGTAGACGACCGCCGGCAGCTGCGCGTGGCGGTCCGCCTCGATGTGCTCCAGGAAACGGACGCCGATCTTCGATGCGAAGGCGATGTCCTTGAGCGCGACGCCCTTTTCCTCCCGGACACGGCGCAGGTCGGGACCGGTGACGGGCTCGGGCAGGACCTTCGGGTCGGCGCGCGGGGGCTCCGGCATCGACTCCGGCTCTTCCGGCTCCGGATCCCGCGGGTTGGCATCGTACTCGCGGCGCCGCTCCGGGTCGCCCAGCACGCGGTAGGCCTCGTCCACGCGCGCGCGCGCCGCGCGGATCTCGTCGGGGTCCAGGAGCGAGTACGTGGCCAGGGCGCCCTCGCCGTACAGGGCCGCGCTGCGCTGGTAGGCCTCCTCGACCTCCTCGCCGCTGGCCGAGGGCTCCAGCCCCAGCACGTCGTAGTGGCTCCCGCGCAGCGCCGCCATCAGGCCCAGGGCAGGGTGAGGTTCTCGCCCTGCAGCAGGCCCGCCGCGATCTTGTGGACGTCCTCGGAGGGCCGCCCGCCCTCGGGGTCGTCGAGGAAGAGCCGGCGCTGGCGCACGCAGCGCCAGACCGCGTCGTCGTAGCGCACGAAGCCCGCATAGGCGGCGCGGATCCCCAGGTGGCGGGCGCAGGCGGTCACGAGCTGGTGGCCGATGGCCGCGTCCGCGTCGCCGCGCACCTGGTTGACGACGAAGCGGGGCTGGTAGGCGCGCAGCTCGCGGCGCAGGGCCTCCGCGGCCCGCGGATCTTGACGCTCCACCGCGGCCAGCAGGTCCAGCGGCGTGCGGAAGCCCGCGGCGTTCTTCGCGTCGATGGCGGAGTCGATGAGCCGGCGTACCTCGTCGCCCTCGGCGGCGCGCCGGAGCCGGCGGTAGAGCGCGCTCTTGATGAAGCGGTACCCGTTCTCGATGGAGGTCGGCTCGGGCACCACCACCAGCAGCGAGACGTCCGCGGCCAGGAAAAAGTCGATGATGTTGTAGGCGGTGCCCGCCCCCAGGTCCATCAGCACCACGTCCACGTCCAGCGCCCGGATGCGGTTCAAGACCCGGACCTTCTGCGCGTAGTTGATGTTGGCGGCGGAGAGGAAGTCGGAGGCGCCGCTGATCAGGCGGAGGCCGGGGCGGCCCGTGTCCACGGCCACGTCCTCGATGCGCTCCACCCGCCGCTGGATGAAATCGCCGAGGGTCAGGGGCGGGCCGGGCAGGCCCAGGCAGGTGTGGAGGTTCGCGCCGCCCAGGTCGGCGTCCACCAGGACCACGCGCTTGCCCATGCGCGCCAGCTGTGCGCCCAGCGACGCCGCCAGCAGGGACTTGCCGATGCCGCCCTTGCCGCCACCGATGGACCAAATCCGGCGGGGAGACTGGGGCGACATCAAGGGGGCAGGTGCCGCGAGCGATTGGGCGGCGCTCACCGGGAGAAGGTGACGCTGCCCAGCACCGCGTCCAGAAGGGAGCGGGTCTCCATGGACTTCTTCCAGGCGGTCGCCGGTGCGTAGGTCATGATGCACAGGGTCTCGCCGGCGCCGACCAGTGTCAGGTTGCGCTGCCGCCATGCGCGCTGGCCGTGGATCGCCGAGTCGTAGGTCACCACGAAGGCCGAGTCGAGGGCCCTGTGATTTCCGAGCATCCCTTCCTTGAAGTCGTACTCGTACATGACCTGCGGCTCCGCCACCATGGGGCCGGCCAGCCGCTCCATCATGCAGTCCACGTGGGTGGTGTCGAGGCCTCCCTCGCCGCGGCGATACAGGAAACGGACGGTCAGATCCTTTCCCGCCGCCTCCATCATGTCCGGGTTGGAAGCGGATGGCGCGACCGTCCAATCGTCGGGCGTGCGGAACGTGAATGACCCCGAAGGATGCGTGTGCTCGAGCGGCAACGGAGGAGGAGGCGGAAGGGGCTTCTTGCCCGCCCAGGCCGGGCCGGGCCACACGGAGACAGCGAGGATCGCCGCCGCGGCCGCTCTGTGCAATTTGCTTGAGGTAAGATAGCTCAAGTCGGCCCCCCGACGCAACATTTTACACACGGAGGGCACACCCGAGCGGCGCTAGCCGGCTGCGCGGCGGGAGTACGACAACACCGCCTCGAGGACGCCCGCGGCCACCGCGCGGCCCTTGTCGGAGATGCGCGCCGGGTCGATGAGCGGGCCGCGCGGGTCGATATCCCCGATCTTGGCCCCTTGCTGCACGGGCACGCCGTCGGCCACCAGGCCGCGCAGGAGGCCCGGGATCGAGGCCGTGACCGGCTCCCCGTCCACGGTCCCCAGCCGCGCCGACGGCATCACCACCTCCCCGATGCGCTTCTCGCCGCGGAACACCCCCGACCGCGGCGCGCGCAGGACGCGCCGCTCCGCGTAGCCCTGGACCGCGGTCGGGATCATGGTGTCCGCCTCGGCCGCCCCGTCCCAGCGGACGCGGCCCAGGTCCGGCCCGCGCTGCGTCTCCACGACCGCGTGGACGTCCTTCCCGGCCACGAAGCCGGGGCCCAGGCCGATGACCAGGCGCGCGTCGTCCCGGCGCGTGCCCAGGTTGCGCTTGGCCATGCGCCCGTCCACCACCACGGCGGGGCGGAGCCGCACGAGGGAAGACCCGTCGGGGTCCACGAGGATGGGAACGAAATGACCGTCTTCAAGGGCGGACGAGACCTGGTCCTGATCGACACGCCGGCACGGCACACCCTCGACTTCAGCCGTGCCGGCGAGGATTGCCTCCGCGAACGAGACCTTGCGGCGCACGGCCAGGGGCTGCGCCAGCTCCAGCACCGCCACGGGAAAGCCGGAAAGGAAGAGCAGGCGGGTTGCGGCCGACGCCATCTCGCCCCCGCCGCGCACGACCACCAGCTCCCGAGCGCGGTCGGGGCCGCTCATCGCGATGGGCTAGCGGCCGACTTTGAGGCGGCCGGGCAGCTCCACCCGCATGGGGCGGATGGAGGCCGCGTCCACCCCGCGGCGGACCGCGATCATCTCGGCGAGGATGCTGACCGCGATCTCCTCGGGGCTGCTGGCCCCGATCTCGATGCCCAGGGGGCAGTGCACCCGCGCCAGCTCCGACGGCGGCACGCCCCGCTCCTCGAGGTCGGTGAACACGTGCACCATCTTGGGCCGGCTGCCGAGGAGACCGACGAACCGCAGGTCTCGCGCCAGCGCCGCCTGCAGCGCCTCGGCATCGCCCTTGTGGCCGCGGGTCACGACCACCGCGTAGGAGTTGCGCCCGAGCCTCATCTTCGCGGCGGCCTCGGTGAAGGTGTCCACCACCACCAGGTCGGCCTCGGGGAAGCGGGCGGGGTTGGCGAACTTCACGCGGTCGTCCGCCACCTCCACGCGGAAGCCCACCGCCTTCGCCATGCGCGCGAGGGGCTGGGCCACGTGGCCCGCGCCGAAGATGCAGAGCGTGGGCGTGCTCTCGATGGGCTCGATGAAGACCTGCATGCGGCCTCCGCAAACGAGCCCGTCGTCGCCCGCCTGGTCGGGGGTGAGGTCGTACGACGCCATCTCCACGCGGCGGTTCTCGATGACCTGCCGCGCCCGCCACGTCATCTCGGCCTCGACGCAGCCGCCGCCGATGGTGCCCACGATGCGGCCGTCGGCGTAGACCACCATCTTGGCGCCCGCCTTCTGGGGCGTGGACCCCTCGGTGGACACCACGGTCACGAGGGCGGCGGCCTCGCCGCTCTCCTCGGCCCGCAGCGCGGCTTCGAGAACGTCCCTCACCGCCACACCATGGACCGCCAGGATAACAGACGCGTGCTAGCCGGTCATGCGATCGGCGCGCTGGAGGATCCAGGCCATGACGAAGCTGCCGAAGAAGTAGCCCTGGAGGAAGCTGATGATCTTGTCCCAGTTGGGCCGGGTGTAGAGGTCGAAGATCCAGAGCGTGGTCGTGATGAACAGGACGAAGAGGATCATCTTCAGCGGGGTGCGGCTGCGGGCACGGCGGTCCACGGCCTTGTCGTCGGGCACCGCGACAGGCTGGCTGCTCACGGGTGTATCCATGCGGCCTCCTTACATCTAGTGTCTCCCAGTCCGGCGGGGTGACCCGGGCAGCTCGAGTCCGGAATCCGGAGCGGGTGCCCCCGACAGGAAGAAGCGGAGGTCCTCCTCGGTGTCGAGGTCGGCCAGTGCCTCGGCGGGCACGACCACCGCGTCCTCCAGGTGACGTTTCACGACCTCGCGCCCGCCCACGTCGCCCTGTAGCGCACGTAGCTCGGGCCACAGCGGGCGGCTGAACAGGACGGGGTGGCCGGCCCGGCCGTCGTGGACGGGAAGTACAAGCGACACGCCCGGAGACCAGGCCGACACGATCCGCTTCACCCGCTCGGCCGTGATCCCGGCCTGGTCGCCGAGGGCGACCAGCGCCGCCACGGCCTCGCCGCACTCGTCGATCCCCCGCCGCAGGGACGACGCCATGCCCGAAGGCCAGTCGGCGTTGACCGCCACGCGCAACCGCGGGTCGTCCGGCAGGCCGGCGGACCGGCGGACGTGGTCCGCCTCGCAGCCCAGGACGACCACCACCCTCTGGAGCCCGCCGTCGAGGAGTGCCTGCGCCACCGCCTTCAGCAGCGTGCCGCCGCCCACGGGGAGGAGCATCTTCGGCCGGCCCATCCGCGACGAGGCGCCGGCGGCCAGGACGATCCCGGCCATGCCGGCCGGCGCGGTCATCGCCATGAGCGGACCTCGCCGCCGCGCGCGGATCCGGCGGCGACCCGCTCGTAGGTCCCGAGCAGGCGTGGAGCGATCCGCTCGGCGGCGGCCCACGTCGCGGCGTCTTCGGCCTTGTTGAGGAAGACGGCGGCGCGCACGCCGCGCGTCACGCGGGCCGGGTAGCCTTCGGGGTGGAGG
>DAINRN010000085.1:2196-9915 GCA_036741815.1 Acidobacteriota bacterium | reverse complement strand
GATGAACCGACGAACACCCGTGCCGATTACGTCGCGATGATGGAGCGTGTGGATCGCGGCGTTGGCCGGATCGTCGAGGTCCTGGACAAACTCGGTTTGCGACAAAACACCATTTTCATTTTTACGAATGACAACGGTGGTGAGTGGTTGTCCCGTGGTGCTCCGCTCTCACATCACAAGGGAACCGTATGGGAAGGCGGCATACGGGTTCCCGCGATTTTTCGATGGCCCGGTCGGATTCCGGCCGGCCAGGTGTCAGACCAGGTCGGAATCACGATGGATCTCACCGCCACGATTCTGGCGGCGACTGGAACGCCGGTCCCTTCGCAGGCGGGCCTCGAAGGTATGAACTTGATGCCTGTACTCGAACGTCGGGCACCGGTGGTTGAACGAACGCTTTTCTGGCGTGTGACGGGCATTCGTCCGCAGCAGGCGGTCCGCATGGGTGACTGGAAACTGCTGTTGGATGGCGGAAGAGCGATGTTGTTTGATTTGCACTCGGACATCGGGGAGCGTGCGAATCTCATCGCACAGCGGTCGGATGTCGCTCGTCGGTTGCACGGTTTGCTCGCGGCATGGGAGGACAGTGTGAACGCGGAGGCAAAACGGGCGACAGGGGCGGGCGAAGCACGATGAGCAACGAAAAACAAAATTAGAAAAGCGAATAGCCTCCCAGACACGGAGGATTCTCGGCGAAAACCGAAACGAGAACCGATCATCGAGGAGGTCTTATGCGAGGAGTCGTCGGACTAACCATTCTCGCGCTGGTGGGGCTGTCGCTTGGCTGGACGTCGTGGAAGTCGCGCCGCGCGCTCCGCAAGTCGCTCGGACGCGACGTCCGCGCCGGCGAAGATACGTCATTGCGCACGTGGATGAGCCTTCCTGCGGAATCCCTCGGGCTCCAAGGCCGATATGGGTCGAGGGGCCGAATGACACTCCGACATTGAAATAGGAAGTAGCCTTTCTCTCGTACCCCTTCGATGTCTCATCGCAGAGCGCAAAGGCGCAGAGACTTAAAACGTGATGCAATCGAGTGATCGTGCCATCGACCGCATGACGCTCGTGGCGATCGCGATCGTCGCGTACGCACTCGCGAACCTGATCCACGAAGGCCTCGGTCACGGGGGCACGTGCGTCGCCGTGGGAGGTCGGCTCACGGCACTGTCCGCAGTCCATGCAGAGTGTGCCGCTGAGGGCCAGAGTCTTCTGGCGAATTCCTTGGTCACGGCCGCCGGGACGCTGGCAAACCTGTTGGCTGGGGCCACGGCGTGGCTCCTGCTGCGCAGGCAGGAGGCGCGCCTTACCTCCCGGCGGTACTTCCTGTGGCTGTTCATGACACTCAACCTTCTCCAGGGGACCGGCTACTGGCTATTCTCGGGGGTGGCGAATGTTGGGGACTGGGCACACCTTGTAGCTGACCTTGAACCGCTCTGGCTATATCGCGTGATACTCGCGATACTGGGCGGGGCAGGCTACTGGGGGGCGATCGTCCTCGGCCTGCGAACACTGAATCCACTGCTGGGCGACGGGCCAGACCGCCTCCAGCGGGCACGAACGCTGTCTCTAGTTCCGTATCTCGCGGGCGGTGTGCTCTATGTCGCGGCGGGGGCACTCAATCCTGTGAGTCCGCTGCTGGTCCTGATCTCGGCGACCGCGGCGTCGTTCGGTGGCGTCTCGGCGCTCGCGTGGATGACGGAGCTGCTCCGAAAGCCAGGCTACCCTGCGGCGAGTGGTGTCCCGCTCGCGATCGACCGATCCCTCGGCTGGAGTGCCCTTGCCGCAGCGACAGCGCTCGTCTTCGTCGCGATTCTCGGCCCTGGGTTGCGGTTCTGATGGAGTCCGGTGGCGCGCCCGATCCTGGATTGCAGGCGGTGTTCTACGGACAATGCGGGACCGCCACCTATGGGCGGGGGCTTGTGGCTATCGCGCGCTCAGAGGTGGAGCTTTGAGGAGCATGATTCTCACTCTGACCGCATCACGCTAAGCCGACCAAAAAGACGAAGGAGTACCCATGGGCTTCTCCAAACTCCCGGCTATCGCGGCAATGCTTGTTGCCTGGGGCGTCACGTCGGCGCTCGGTGTTGAAGTAGGGCCGTGGAAGCCTGCCGGTATTTCCAGCCCGCTCTTCGAGTCCCACGCTGCCTTCGATCCCAAGACCGGCGATCTCTACTTCGTGCGCAGCTCGCGCGCGTTCGAAGGCTGGCGCATTCTCGTTAGCCACTGCACGACGAAGGGATGGTCCGAGCCCAAGCCGCCCGCTTTTGCGGGAGACGGTGTTGAGGCCGACCCCTACTTCACGCCTGACGGCCGGACCCTCTATTTCATCTCCACTCGGTCGCTGAACGGAATGAAGGGAAAGGATCTGGATATCTGGCGAGTTGATCGTGGCTCCGACGGCATCTGGGGCAGCCCGGCCCGCTTGCCGGAGCCGGTCAATTCCACCGGCGCAGAATGGTTCCCGAGGCCCACGCCTGACGGCTGGCTCTATTTCGGATCGAACCGAGCCGGCGGCTTGGGAGGTAACGATATCTGGCGTGCACGCACCGATGCCACCAGTCGGTGGACCGTCGAGAACCTTGGCCCCGCGGTGAACACCGCCGGCGACGAATACGAACCGTTGCCCTCGGCCGATGGCTTTCGGATGATCGTCATGGCCGACGGTACCCTCTACGAAAGCCGTAAGACGCAAACAGGATGGTCGCCGCGAGTCAGGCTTGATGCCCAGGTAAATGCGAGCGGCACCGAAATCGGTGCGCTCTTTTCGCCTAGCGGACGGTCCCTCCTATTCGCCCGCGACACGAAGGGGCCGGACTCCGGAGAATTCTTCGTCTGGCATGAGACTGGCTCAGAAGCGTGGCCACCCGAGTGTCCGGGACATGAACCCGTGGGTGAATGAGCCCTTCAATAGCCATGACGCGAGGCCGCTTCGGCCGTGCAACGCTTGTCCTTCTGGTGTGTGTGGAGCTGGGTTGTGCGACCACGAAGCTCGCAGGAAGCGCCTCGACCTCGATAGAGGAAGCGAGGTTGTCGGTGGGCGATCGACACTACCAGCTCGATGCCTGTAGCTCCGGTGACCTCGAGTACTTCCTTGGGGTCGATCTGGCTGACCAGAAGGGTGGCGCCCTTGTCCGTCTCGTGATCGATCCGATCGACGGGCCTCGTCTCGCGTTCGTGTTCCGAGAATACGGCGCTGGACAGAGGCTGGTGTTGGGGCGGGATCGGTGCAGTCAGCTCGAGGCCGCCGTGAGATATACGGGTTGGGAGATCAACACCGTCCGTGACTTCAGTGGCTTTGTCGACGCCGAGTGCCGGAGTGACGAAGGGCAAGCGATCGGCCTTCACGTCCGCTTCTCACACTGTCACTGAAGGCTTGACGGCCGCGCGGCGCTATACTCTTTCGAGATGAGCCCCGTCCTGCGCGAGCATTTCGCGGACTACGGGTCCTTCCACGGCACCGCCGGGAACAAGGCCTGCCATGCCGTGGGCATCCCGCTCATCTATTTCTCCGTGATCGCGCTCCTGGCCCACGTCCCGCTGGCTCGCGTCGACGGCTTCGCCTTGACGCTGGCGGAGCCGGTGTTACTGGCCGTCACGCTCTACTATCTGCGGCTCGACGTGCCGTTGGGCGCGATGATGCTCGTCCTTTCCGTGGCGATGGCCACGGTGGGTGGGTTCGTCCCGGTGCCGGTTGCCGTCTGCCTCTTCATCCTGGGTTGGGTCCTCCAGTTCGTGGGCCACTACGTCTACGAGAAGAAGAGCCCCGCCTTCTTCCGCAACGTCACGCACCTGCTGGTGGGGCCACTCTGGATCCTCGCAAAGGCCACCGGGCGCGGCTGAGGCCGGCGGCCGTCCTTGCTCTCCTCCTCGCCGCCGGGTGCGGCGGGGACACGCCCTCGGCGCCGCAGCCGTCTCCTTCCGACCCCAGCGGCGGCTGCTCCGCGGGCACGCCGGTGACGGGGACTCCCCCGCTCACCAAGCAGCGGGTGGTGGGCGGCCTCGACGCCCCCGTGGACCTGCAGGCCCCGCCGGGCGACCACGCCCGGCTGTTCGTGGTCGAGCAGGCCGGCCGCATCCGGATCGTGAGGAACAACGCGGTGGCGGGGACCTTCCTGGACATCGTGGGACGGGTGGGCTCGGGCGGCGAGCGCGGCCTCCTGGGCCTGGCCTTCCATCCGCGCTACGCGGACAACGGGCGCTTCTTCGTGAACTACACGGATCGGGGCGGCGACACGCACATCTCGGAGTTCCGCGCGCAGCCGCCGTCCTCGGACTCCGCCGATCCCGCCAGCGAGCGGGAGCTGCTGTTCGTGGCCCAGCCCTTCCCCAACCACAACGGCGGGGGCCTGGCCTTCGGCAACGACGGCAAACTCTACATCGCTCTGGGCGACGGGGGATCCGGCGGCGACCCCTTCGGCAACGGCCAGAGCCTCGCCACCCCGCTGGGCAAGATCCTGCGCATCGATGTGGACTCCGGCACGCCGTTCGCGGTGCCCCCGGACAACCCGTTCGTGGCCACGCCGGGGGCCTTCCGCGCCATCTGGGCGTACGGCCTGCGCAACCCGTGGCGCATCTCTTTCGACCGCGCCACCGGCGACCTGCTCATCGGCGACGTCGGGCAGAACGCCTTCGAGGAGGTGGACGTCGGCCTCGTCTCCCGCCGCGGCGGCGAGAACTACGGCTGGAACGTGATGGAGGGGAGCCACTGCTTCGACCCGCCGGGCGGGTGCAACGGGGCGGGCCTGACTCTGCCCATCATCGAGTACTCGCACGGCGAGGGGTGCTCGATCACCGGCGGCTACGTCTACCGCGGGTGCCGCATGCCCGGGTACCACGGAACGTACTTCTACGGCGACTACTGCACCAGCCTCATCCGATCGTTCCGCCTCCAGAACGGCGCCGCCACCGACCAGCGCGACTGGACGTCCGCCCTGTCGGGCGGCGTGGACGCCCTCAGCTCGTTCGGCGTGGACGGCGACGGCGAGCTCTACATCGTGGACCACGCGGGCGAGGTCTACCGGGTCGTCCCCGGGTCCTGACCCTCAGTGGGTGACGACGACCCCCCGGTAGGCGTTGTTCGTGGGGTCCAGCTCGTCGTGGTAGTAGCAGAGCGTGAACCCCGGCAGGGTCGGCCCCGGGATCTCGCGCCGGTCGCCCGGCATCATCGATCCGACGCTGAGCGCCGGGCAATCGGTGTGGGCGGGGTGCGGGTCCGACCGCATGTCGTGGGGCCGGACGTCGCCGTTGATGAAGGTGATGGTCTCCTTCTCGTCGAAGGCGTGCAGCACCTGGGGGCTCACGCCGGCAGGGGTGATGGTCATGCTCGGGGGCCCGACGGGCGTGGGCGAGGGGACGGGATCCTGCGAGGGGCCGCCGCCGGACGAGCCGCCGCAGGCCGCGGCCGCGATGGCGAGACAGAGGGCAAGGAAACGGCTAGACATGCGGCGACCTCGAGCGATCGTAGCACGCGCGCTCCCGGGGCCAGAATTGCGTCCGCCCGGCGGGCGGGTTAGCCTGTCACGATGCGCGGTCGCCTGTTCTCCCGTATCTACGCGACCGTGGCCGGCGCGGGCCTCCTGGCCGCGCCCGCGCCCGCCCGGGCCTGCGATTCCACCTCCTGCGCGCTCGTCACACGGGGACCGGGCGGACTGCTGCCCAAGGGCGCGCTGCGCTTCGACCTGTCCTACCGCCAGACCGACCAGACGGAGCCCTATGCCGGCGGCGAGCCCACCGACACCGTGTTGCGGCCCAAGGTGGACTTCGAGCACGGTCTCATCCTCGCGGGCTACCACCGCGAGGTGGGGGGCACCGAGCGTTACCTCCAGGCCGACCTGTCCTACGGGCTGACGTCGCGGGCCTCGGTGCTGATCGGCATCCCTCTCCTGATCCGGCGCGAGTACGACATCTCCCACGGCGGGTCGTTCCTGCAGCCCACGGACACCCAGGGCTTCGGTGACATGCTGGTCGGCGTCCAGTACGGCCTGCTCCGCGGTCCGTCGCACCAGCTCTCGGCGCGGGCCGCGCTCAAGCTCCCGACCGGCGAGTTCAAGCTGATCAGCGGGTTCGACCGGACGATCAACGACCCGACGCTCCAGCCCGGCACCGGATCCTTCGACGTCGCGATGGGCGCCGACTTCACGCGGTTCAACACGCTCGGCCTGGACTGGACGGCCTCGGCCTCCTACCAGATCAACACCACGAACGATCTCGAGTACCGCTTCGGTGACGACGCCATCGGCTCGGTCACCGCGAGGCGCGGGATCGTGGGCAGGCTGGGCGGCTCGCTCCAGGTGAAGGCCTGGCACAAGGGGCGCAGCGCATTCCTGGACCGCCCGGTGCCGTCGACCGGCGCCACCCTCGTCTACCTCACGCCCGGCCTGAGGTTCGCGGCCCCCGCCGCCATGTCCGCCTACGCGTTCCTCCAGGTCCCCGTGTACCGCTACGTCAACGAAGCGCAGCTCACGCCCCGCCTGGCGTTCTTCGTCGGCTGGGCGAAGAACTTCTAGGACGGCTTGGCGACCGACCCCGTCTGCGGAATGACCGTGGACGCCGAGACCACGCCGCACCGCCTCGACCTCGGCGGCGAGAGCTGGGCCTTCTGCTCGCGGGGTTGCCTGGAGCGCTTCCGCCGGGAGAAGGAGAGCGCCGCCGCGGCCGATTCCGCTCCCGCTCCGGTGGTGACCCCGCCCGCCGGCGGACAGTGGACCTGTCCCATGCACCCCGAGGTCGTGCGCGACTCGCCCGGTGCCTGTCCCATCTGCGGGATGGCGCTCGAGCCGCGCGTCGTCCAGGCAGGGGAGGAGCCGAGCGCCGAGCTTCGGGACATGACCCGCCGCTTGCGCGTCAGCGCCGCCCTGACGGCGCCCCTATTCATTCTCGCCATGGCGGAGATGTGGCCGGGAAACCCCGTTTCCGCGGTCCTGCCGGCGCGGACCGCGCTGTTCCTGCAGATGGCCCTGGCCACTCCCGTCGTGCTCTGGGGCGGCGCGCCGTTCTTCGCCCGCGGCTGGGCCTCGGTCGTCAGCCGCCGCCTCAACATGTTCACCCTCATCGCGCTGGGAACGGGCGCGGCCTACGGGTACAGCGTGGCCGCGGCGCTCGCGCCCGGCCTGCTGCCCCATTCCTTCCACGCCCACGGCGGCGCGCCCGCGGTGTACTTCGAGGCCGCCGCCGTGATCACGACGCTGGTGCTCGCGGGACAGGTCCTGGAACTGCGCGCGCGGCACGCCACCGGCGGCGCCCTGCGCGCGCTGCTGACCCTGGCCCCGCGGACCGCCCACCGCGTGGGCCACGGGCGCGACGAGGACGTTCCGCTCGAGGCGGTGCGTCCGGGCGACCGCCTCCGCGTGCGGCCAGGCGAGACGGTGCCGGTCGACGGAACGGTGGCGGAGGGGATGAGCGCCGTGGACGAGTCGATGGTGACGGGCGAGGCGATCCCCGTGGAGAAGGCCGCCGGCAGCCGCGTGATCGGCGGAACGCTGAACGGCAACGGAAGCTTCGCGATGACCGCCGAGCGCGTAGGCGCGGACACCCTGCTCGCCCAGATCGTGCGCATGGTGGCGGAGGCCCAGCGCACGCGCGCGCCCATCCAGCGCGTGGCGGACGCGGTCTCGGCCTGGTTCGTCCCCGCGGTGGCGCTGACGGCCCTCGTCACCTTCGCGCTGTGGGCCGCGCGCGGGCCGGAGCCGCGCCTGGCGTACGCCCTGGTGAACGCGGTGGCCG
>DAINRN010000085.1:0-2186 GCA_036741815.1 Acidobacteriota bacterium | reverse complement strand
GATCATCGCCGGCCCGTGCGCGCTGGGCCTGGCCACGCCGATGTCGATCATGGTGGCCACCGGGCGCGGGGCGCGGGCGGGCGTGCTCGTCAGGAGCGCGGAGGCCCTGGAGATGCTGGAGAAGGTGGACACGCTGGTCGTGGACAAGACCGGCACCCTCACCGAGGGCAAGCCCCGCCTTACCGTGGTGATGCCGGTCCCCGGCCAGGACGAGGCGCAGCTGCTGCGCCTGGCCGCCAGCCTGGAGCGCGGCAGCGAGCATCCCCTGGCGGCCGCGATCGTGGCCGCCGCCGCCGAGCGCGGCCTCGACCTCGTGGAGACGGCGGGGTTCCGCTACCTGACCGGGCGCGGCGTGACGGGCACCGTGGAGGGCCGCGCGGCTGCCCTGGGCAACGCGGCGCTCCTCGACGAGGTGATGGCCCGTCCCGCTCTCGAGGGTCCCGCCGAGGCCCTGCGCCGTGAGGGCCAGACGGTCGTGTTCATGGCCCTGGACGGCCGCGTGGCCGGTATCCTGGGCGTGTCGGACCCCGTGAAGGACGGGGCGGCCGAGGCCCTTCGCCTGCTGCGCGAGGACGGCGTCCAGGTCCTGATGGCCACGGGCGACAGCGAGGTCACCGCGCGCGCCGTCGCCCGCAAGCTGCAGATCGACGACGTGAGGGCGGAGATCCTGCCGGAGGAGAAGGCGGGCGTGGTGGAGCGGCTCCAGGCCGCCGGCCACGTGGTGGCGGTGGCCGGCGACGGGGTCAACGACGCCCCCGCCCTGGCCCGGGCGGACGTCGGGATCGCCATGGGCACAGGCACGGACGTGGCCATGCAGAGCGCCGGCATCACGCTCGTGAAGGGAGACCTGCGCGGCGTCGCCCGGGCGCGGCGCCTGAGCCGCGCCACCATGGCGAACATCCGGCAGAACCTGTTCTTCGCGTTCCTCTACAACGTCCTGGGCGTGCCGGTGGCGGCGGGCGTCTTGTACCCGTCCCTGGGGATCCTGCTCTCGCCGATGATCGCCAGCGCGGCCATGAGCCTGAGCTCCGTCTCGGTCATCGCCAACGCCCTGCGCCTGAGGCGCGCCGCGCTGTAGGCTACTTCGCGGCCGCCGGCTTCTCCATCACCCCCAGCTTCACCTCGGACGCCTCGAGGGCGTCGGCGTGGCCCTTGGCCTCGACGGACACGCGCTGGCCGACGAGCATGTCCTTGGCCGCGGCCGCCGTGCCGTCCTTGGTGAACTTGGTGGCCTCGGTGAGCTTCACGCTCACCGTCTTCCCGGCCTTGTTCTTCACCTCGACGTGGGTGGCGTCCATCGCCGTCACCGTGCCCATCACGTGGGTGAAGCCGCCGTGGGCGAGCAGGGGTCCGGCCAGGGTCATCAGGGCCAGCAGCGCCAGCGCGATCGTTCGCTTCATCATGGGATCGTTCTCCTCGCTCAGTGCTTGTGGGTTTGTGCGGCTGGGCCGGGCGAGGCCGCGGGTGGTGCTGGTTCGTCATCGCCCTTCAGGAACTTCGCCTCGTCCTCCCCCCCGCCCTCGTGCTCGTGCCCCTGCGGGTTCAGGCGCTCCATCTCCTGGATCTCCTGGGACGTGAGCTTCGGCAGGTGGCGGATGAAGTGGACGAGCTTCCAGTTGCTCTCGTCGTCGGTACTGCTCTCGGGGTCTCCCCACGCGGGCATGCCCGTGAAGCGCACGCCGTTCTTGATGACGTAGAAAAGCTCGCCGTCGGTCATCTCCTGGGTGTCTTCCTCGCGCATGTTGGGGGCCTTGGGGTACAGGCCCTGGCCCACCTCGGTCTCGCCGCGGCCGTCGTTGCCGTGGCAGACGGCGCAGTGGTCCGCGAAGTGGGCGCGGCCGTCCGCGAGGATCACGTCGTTCAGGAGCAGGGGGTTCTTCAGGTCCCGGTCCGCCGCGGGCACGGAGAGGTGGCGCAGGCGCTCGGCCACCGCCTTCTCCAGCGCCAGCGGCTCGGCCCGCGCGCTGAAGCCGTGGACGCGCACGTACCACCAGCCCAGGCCGCCCAGGATCAGGAGGAGCAGGATGAGCTTCTTCATACTTGTTCCATTATGACGCGTCCGCGGCCGTCCGGTCGCGCAGCCGCGACCCTCCCCGGTAGTAGAGGTACAACCCGGCGGCCTGGATGACGTGGAACAGGTCGTTGTGGTTGAACGCGGGGCCGGGGGCCAGGCGCCCGCGCTGGAT
>DAINRN010000084.1:0-9927 GCA_036741815.1 Acidobacteriota bacterium | reverse complement strand
TCAGCGTATGCTTCGTACTATCCACGTCAGGTCTTTTTCAGCAGCCTGCTAGAGCTGGCGCCAAACCTGCCCGAAGGGTACGGTGCGCTCGGGAGATACTACGGCATCGTCGAGAGGGACTCCGGAAAGGCCCTCGAGGCGTACGCGCGCGGGCTGAGCGTCGCCCCCGACGACGCACTCCTCCTGCGGGCATCGGCCCGCGCCGAGCGAAGCCAGGGGCGGTGGGAGGAGGCCCTGGCGCACCTGCGTCGGGCGCGGGAGGTGGATCCCCGCTCGTGGGAGGGCGAGCGCCATCTCGGGGACACATTCCTCTCGCTGCGCCGCACCAGCGAGGCGCGCGAGGCGTACGATCGTGGCCTCGTCCTCGCCCCGGCGAACCTCACCCTGATGAACTTCAAGGCGCAGACCTTTCTCCAGGAGGGGGACCTCGCAGGGGCACGGGCGGTCTTGGCCGCAGCGCCGAAGGAGGTGGAGCCTACGGCCCTCATGGCTCACTTCGCGAACTACGCGGATCTCGACTGGGTGCTGGACGACGCGCAGCGCGACGTGTTGCTGCGCCTGACGCCGGCGGCCTTCGATGGCGACCGCGCGGCGTGGGGGATGTCCTTGGCGCAGGCCTCGGCGCGGCGTGGGGACCAGGCGAAGGCCCGCGAGTACGCCGAGGAGGCGAGAAAGGCCGGCGCCGCGGTGTTGGCGGAGGTCCCGCAGGATGCACAGCGCCGCGTCTTTCTCGGCTTGGCGCTGGCCTACCTGGGCAAGAAGGCCGAGGCGGTCCGCGAGGGGGAGCGGGGCGTCGCGCTCGCACCGAACAACAGGTACTACCAGCACCAGCTCGTGCGGATCCACGTCCTCCTCGGGAACCACGACAGGGCGCTGGACCTCCTGGAGCCGCTGCTGAAGCAGCCCTACTACCTCACGCCTGCCTGGCTGCGCATCGACCCCAACTTCGACCCGCTCCGCGGCAACCCCCGCTTCGAGAAACTCGCCCACGGGACGTAGCGGAGGATTCCCGCGGAGGCTACTTTCCCATCCGGCTGAGATCGGGCCGGAACTTCATGATGAACGCTTCGGCGTGCTTGATGCAGTCGGTCCGGCGCTGGTCCAGGTTGCGCGCCTCTTCGTCGCCGTAGGCTTTCTTCAAGACGTCCATGAAGCTCGGCCAGGCGTCGCGCTCGGCGGCCTTGGTGTACGGGCTGCTGGTGACGTAGACGTTGGCCGGGCCCTCGACCGCAACGCGCCGGATCGCCGTCGGCGTCTCCTGCATCTGCTCCGAAGCGGCCTTGTATCTTCCGATCACGCGCTCCCACTCGTGGGTCATCTCGGGCCTCACCTCGGTGCGGAAGACCTGGAGGTAGGCCGGGGGAGGATCGTACGCCCTGGGCTTGGTGCTGAGGTTCGGCACCAGGCGATACACCACACTCTCGGCGGACTCGATGTTTGCGCGTCCCGCGCGCAGCGCCTTGCCCCCCTCCAACTCGCCCAAAGCCTTGTTGAGGATCTCGGGCGTCGAAAGGAAGTCGTCGGTCTCGGCCCACTTGTCGAAGTAGCTGACGATCATGTACGTGTAGCCTGGCCCACCCGCGGTGACCTGGAACGTCAGCACCCGCTGGTTCTGCCCGATCTTTTCGGCCGCGGCCATCACCTTCTTGGCGAACGCCTCGTAGTCGAGCGCACCCTCCGGCTTGGCGTGGACGGTCAGCAGCTGAACGAACTGCTTGGGCTGGCCTTGCGCCTGCGCCAATCCGGCCGCTGCCAGGACACAGGTCAACCCGAGCGTGAAGAACTTCGCGATCTTCATGCGGACTCCCTTCCCTTATTGTTGTTTCGACCCTCGTGATTGGTTCGACGAGGGCAGGGGGACTAATACGCTCTACTTGTACTCCCCCTGGCATTCATAGACGATCTTGCCGTCGGCCTGGGGCGTCGCGTTACAGGTGCCCTTGCCCTTCACGGCATTCATCTTTCCGGTACCGCCGATGATCTCCCACTTGTGATTGGAGATCTTCTCCGGCTTACCGTCCTTCGTGATCGCGTTGAACTCGTACTTGTAGTAGGCCTTGTCCCCGTTGGCCATCGTGTCGACGTAGGTGCCGGAGCTCTGCGACGCATTCCCGCTGATCGCGTCGGTGCCGGTGCCCGTGCCCTCCTTGGACGCGACTCCTCCGATCTGCCACGGCTTGGTCCATGTGCACTTGACCTGGCTGACGGCGTAGGAGTGGTCGGGCTGCCCATCGACGGGAAGGGCATGGAGCACACTGGGCGGGCTGCAAACGACCGTCCCCGTCATCTTGGTGCCCTCCGCGGCGGCAACGACGGGAAGGAGCAAGGCCACGGCGAGCGAGGGGCCGTACTTGGACATGTCCGCCTCCTTGTTTTGTGTTGACTGTGGAGACCTGTGTACACCCGTGGGTGGCCGGAACGCAAGGCCTCGATGCCGGTCAGGGCTTGTCCCGAGGTAGTGGTGGGCGTCGGGGACAGTCCCCGCCGCGCCATGCCGGCAGTTGTAGCCCGGGCGTCTGCCAAGGGCCTTTGCCTCCGACCCCGCTACTTCAGGACCTTCAGCGAGAGCATGCCCTCGAGGCGGGGCCGGAAGCCGTCCTCGAAGGCCGCCGCGTAGCCGGCCGACAGCGTCATGTCGAGGGCGGAGAGCACGCTGAAGCGGAAGTCCACTTGCCCGCCGAGGTTGGTCAGCGTGCGCCGGACGCCAGCGTCGTCCAGGTCGGTCACGAGCACCGAGGCGAAGAGCGCCGGCCGCGCCCACGTGACGTAGAAGCCCGCGCTGCCGACCCTCCGGAAACGGACGGGGGGCAGGTTCCACTCCGCCGTGGTCTTCACGAAGTTGCGGCCGCCGATCTCGTTCAGCTCGGCCCCGGGGAAGCTGTAGTACTCGCGGTAGCGCTTCTCCTCGCCGCGGTCCACCCAGTTGTTGCCGAAGCCGCCGAAGAAGAAGTTGGCGAAGGGCTCCTCGCGGCTGCGGGTCGAGTAGCCGGCGGCGTTGCGCAGCCAGACCGAGGAGTGCCCGAGGGGAAGGGCGAAGCCAAGGTCGAAGGTCCCGTGGAGCTTCGGGACCGCCTTGCCGTCCACGTAGTCGCCCTCGAAGACCAGCGAGGCGCGGCGGCCCTTCTCGTCGTCCACGTAGCCGAGGGACCGGCGCACGTCGCTGTGGTCGAGCCGCGCCTCGAGGCTGAACAGCGAGTTCACGTCCACGGGCACGTTCTGGTAGTCCGGCAGGCGGTCCAGGTTCCCGGAGAAGCTGGCGTCGAGCTTCAGGCCCGTCCGCCGCGGCTCGTCGAAGACGAGCGTCTTCTCCCAGCCGAGCCCCACCTGGTAGCCCTTGCGGCCCGTTTTCGTGGGACCCACCAGGTCGTAGAAATCGGCGTCGTTGAGCTTGAAGCGGCCGCTCCAGTCGTAGCGCTTGTACTCGGCCCGCAGGTGGAGGCGCTCCTGCGAGGGAAGGTCGCCATCGGGAGTGTACGAGGCCGAGAGCACCGCCCGGTTGAGCTGCAGGGGGTCGGAGAAGTTGGCGCGCAGGCCCGCCGCCGCGAAGTCCTTGTAGCCCTGCGCCACGGGGTACACGGACTCGAGCCTGAGGTGGCGGAGCAGGCCGTAGTTGCCCGAGCGGCGCGGCAGGGACTCGAAGTCGATCGCGGCCGGCGAGCCGAGGGTCCAGTCCTGCACCACCGGGTGATCCTCCGCGAGGCGCGCGCCCAGGAAGCTCACGGCGCTCACGTCCTCGAGGGGCCTCGCCTCGATACGGGCGGGAACGAAGCCCTCGCCGGTGTAGCGGAACACGATCAGCGAGCCCTCGCCGGCGGGTATCGGCCGGAAGAAGCCGGTCTCGGCGTTGCTCAGCGCCTGGAGGTTCGCGCCGGCGATCTCGTAGCGGAAGACGTTGGACACGCCCGTGTAGTACGAGCTGCCGTAGAGAGCGCCCCCGTCGGGGGAGAAGACGAAATTCGAGGGGATCGCCGTGCCGAAGTCGAACTGCGCCACGGGCGTGGGGTCCCCCGCGGCCAGGCCTTCCAGCGGGACGACACGCAGGCTGTGCCGTCCGGTGACCTCGCCGAGGGAGAACGAGAGCCGGGTCCCGTCAGGGGACACGTCCAGGTCGTAGGCGACCTGCCCGAAGGGCCAGGAGAAGACCTTGCGCCACTCGGTGTAGGGCCTCGGGATCCGGACCAGGGTGCAGACGCCGTTGAAGTGCCGGATCCCCAGGAGCGCGCCGCCGGCACGGTCGAAGGCAAGGTCGCCGATGCGCGCGTCCTCGAGAAGCTTGCGGGTCTTGCCCGTCGCCAGGTCGAGGGCCATCAGGTCCCGAAAGGAGCCGTTGTCGGTCGTGTAGAAGAGGGTCCGCCCCTCGGGATCGTAGGCCACCGAGGCGACCGTGTAGATCAAGGGACCCTTGATGTCCGCCAGCTTCTGGACGGAGCCGTCCTCGAGGGAGATCGCGCCCAGGTGGGCGACCACGCCCGGGTAGTTGAGCGCCGCGTACAGCGTTTTCCCGCTCGGGTCGAGGTAGGCGCGCGAGACCGAGCCGAGGGCCCGCTTCGAGAGGTCCGCGGACGGGGTCGTCGGGTAGAGGCGGATGGCCTCGAGGTTGGCCTGCTGGAAGCCGCGCTCCCATGAGATCCACTCGCGCCAGGCCTCGCCGAGCCCCTTGCCGAACACATGTCGGAACTGCGAGGCGTAGTACGCCCGGCTATCCGGCCCGCGGCCCAGCCACTCCACGACCTTCTCGGGCGAGTGCTGCAGGGCGAGCCAGGTCATGAAGCGCGTGCCGTACAGGTACGCGTTGACCTGGAGCTGGAAGTCGATCTTGGTGCCCTCCGAGACCAGGCCCAGCGGGTCGTAGAAGCGGCTGCCGTCCCGCACCATGGACCGGAACACCATCTCATCGTAGGCGCCCTGGGCCCGGCCAATGCCGCCGGCCATCCAGGTGTCCACGAACACCGCGCCCCCCTCCAGGAACCAGCGCGGCGTCGCCACCCGCGGCGTGGTCAGGTAGAAGTAGAGGATGCTCTCGGGCTGCTCCGCAACCGGCATCACCTTGCCCGCGAACAGCCCCCGGAAGAAGTGGTCGCTGCCCGCGGCCTGGTCCATGGTGGCCACGTGGACCAGCTCGTGGTTCATGATGGTGTTCATCCTCTCGTTGGCGGTGATGGTCTCGAAGGCGTAGCTCAGGGGGGCGATCTGGACACTGACCGAGTCGCGGGGTACGGACGTGGCGCCCGCGCCGCCGTAGTCGGAGAAGTCGGCCAGCAGCACGGTCGTCTTCTCGGACGGCTCGAAGTGGAACAGCCGGCGCTGAAAGCGCATCGAGTTGATGAAGGTCCGCGTCGCGTACGGGACCAGGTACGACTCGGCCCCGCCGAAGGAGACCAGGCGCAGGTCCTCGGTCTCGAGCGACGTGAGCTGAGCAGCGGCGGGGCCCGCTCCCGCCGCGAGCACGACCAGGACGACGAGGACGGCTGCGGTCCGGCTCCGCATCGCGATCCCCTCCGAGGGCTGCGCACACGCGAGAACACCCGGCTTCGCGCGGGACGAAGCCGGGTGCGGGGTTCGACGACCGGCCGTTACTCCGCTGCCACGTTGGCCTTCGCGAGGGCGGCCTGCATCGCTGGGCTACTCAGGGCCGCCGCCAGCTCGCGCTTGGCCAGGGCCGCCTGCATCGCGGGGCTGGCCAGGGCGGCAGCCAGCTCCGGCTTCGCCAGCGCCGCCGCCAGCTCCGGTCTCGCCAGGGCCGCAGCAATCTCCGGCTTGGCGAGCGCGGCCTGCATCGCCGGGTTGGCCAGGGCCGCGGCGAGATCCGCCTTGGCCAGCGCCGCCGCCAGCTCCGGCCTCGCCAGGGCCGCCGCAAGGTCCTGCTTCCTCAAAGCGGCCTGCATCTCGGGCTTCGCGAGAGCGGCCGCGAGGTCCGCCCTCTTGAGCGCGGCCTGCATGGCCGGGTCCTTGAGGGCCGCGGCCAGGTCGGCTCTCATCATTGCAGCCTGCATCTCAGGCTTGGCGAGAGCGGCCGCCAGGTCCGACTTCGCCAGCGCCGCCTGCACCGCCGGGCTCGCCAGTGCCGACTGCAACTCCGGACTGGCCAGGGCCGCAGCGAGGTCCGCCTTGGAGAGGGCCGCCGCCAGCTCCGGCCTGGCCAAGGCCGCCGCGAGGTCAGGCTTGGACAGCGCGGCCGCCACCTCAGGCCGGGCCAGGGCCGCAGCCAGGTCCGCCTTCGAGAGCGCGGCCTGCATCTCGGGCCGGGCCAGGGCCGCAGCCAGGTCGGCCCTCATCATTGCAGCCTGCATCTCCGGCTTCGCGAGAGCCGCCGCGAGGTCCGCGTTCTTGAGGGCGGCCTGCATCGCCGGGCTCGAGAGGGCCGCCACCGCGGCCTTATCCTTCATGAGCTTGTCGAAGACGTCGCTCTGCATGAAGGACTGGACCTCGGACTCCGTCACGCCCACGTCCCCTTCCTTGATCTGCGGCTTCTGGTAGCGCTGGACCGCCCCCACCGTGGCCTGGGTGCCCTCGTCCACGGGGGGGTAGCCCCTGACCGCGAAGTACGCGATGGCGCCGAGCGCCACCAGCCCCACCGTCGCCAGCACCAGCTTCCTGCTCGACATCGCTCCTCCTTCGCGGATCGACGTCCGCGGCCCTTCCTTCTGGGGCATCTCTGCACCAATGACAGCCGTCAGGCCCAAAAGTTGGCGGCCGATCCCGGCGGCCCAGCGGGACCACCAGGGGGCCGGCCGCGGGCGATCGCGCACCTCGCGCATGACTTGCGCGAGGAGCCACGCGGGCGGCTCCTCCGCCTCGACCTTGTCGAGCAGCCGCGCCGCGGCCCGGACGCGCTCGGCGGTCGTGCGGGCCTCGGGATTCCCGGCGAGCCAGCCCTCCAGCTCCCGGGCTTCCCCGGGCGAGAGCTCGCCGTCCAGCTCCCGCCGGATCAACTCTTCGAAGCGCTCGCGGGTCACCGTGGCTCTCCTCCCTCGAAACGCTCGCCAAGGCGCTGCCGGGCCGTGAACAACCGCGATTTCACGGTCTTCTCGGCGATCCCCAGGGTCCAGGCGATCTCCTGGTAGCTCTGCTCCGCGAAGTGCCTCAGCACCAGCACCTCGCGCGACTCCTGGGGCAGGGCCAGCAGGGCGGCCTGCAGCCGCTCCATCAGCTCGTCGGCCTCCGCCTGCCGGTCCGCCCGCTCGGGCGACGGCAGCTCGGCGTCCAGGGGCACCTGCCGGCGCCGGCGCGCGATCAGGTTCAGCGACTCGTTGACCATGATCCGGTAGAGCCAGCTGAAGAAGCGGTGGGAGGGGTCGTAGCTGGCCAGGTGCTCCCAGGCCTTGACGAACGCCGTCTGGGTGACGTCGCGGGCGTCCTCACGGTCCCCGAGCATGCGCAAGGCGACGTTGAAGAGCACCTTCTCATAGCGCGCCACGAGGGGCTCGAACGCAGAGCCATCGCCCCCGAGGCAAAGTGCGACCTGCACGGCATCATCCTCTTCCGTCATAAGTACAAGCCGGCGGCCGGAAAGTTGGCGCTCGGCTCCAGGGTCCAATGCGGGTTCGGTGCGTCGAGGATATCAGAACCCGGCTGTGCTGTATGATCGGGTCCCGGTCCCACTGTGCCACGTCGCGAGCACTCGTCCCGCGTCCCGGCGTCGTTGCAGGGCATCCGACAGGCGGAAGCGGAGCTCGCTGCGTTCTCCGCGGCGAGCGGCCTGCCGCAGGACACCCTCTGGCGCTTCCGCGTGGCCCTCGACGAGCTGATCTCGAACGTGGCCCGGCACGGGGGCTCTAAGGCCGACGTGGGTCTCGAGTTCCGGCTGGAGGGTGGCGTGCTCGAGGTGACGGTCACGGACGACGCTCCCGCCTTCAACCCCCTCGAAGCCTCACCGCCGGCCACGTCGGCCGGCCTGGAGACACGCCCGGTCGGGGGGTTGGGGATCGCGCTGGTCAGGGGGCTGATGGATGAGGTCCGGTACGATCGCCGGGCTGGCCGGAACCGCGTGACGCTGCGTCGGTCGCTCGCGGCGTAGAGGAGGACGGTGGAGATCCACGAAGAAAGACGGGACGGCACCCTGGTCCTCACACCCTCGGGGCGCCTCGACAGCGTCACCTCGGCGGACCTGGAGCAACGCCTCATCGCGGTGGCGGGGGAGCGGCGGCTGGTGGTGGACCTGGCAGGCGTGGAGTACGTCAGCAGCGCAGGCCTGCGGGTGTTCCTGAAGCTGGCCCGGCGGGTGAAGGACGCCGGCGGCGTGCTGCTGTTGTGCGCTCTGGGGGAGCCGGTGCGCCAGGTCTTCGACCTGGCCGGCTTCCTGCCTCTCTTCGCCATCGAGCCCTCTCGCGAGCGGGCCCTCACGCGCCTTGGGCCCGGGGCCTGAGCCCGTGACGGTGCAGCGTCCCGCGAGCCCCCTCCGCCTCCGCATCACCCCGCCGACGGGCACGCCCTTCGACCACGAGTGCTCCGCACCCTCGTTGGTCCTGGGCCGGTCGAGGAAAGCGGACGTCCCGATCTTGGACCAGTTCGTCTCCCGCGAGCACGCCCGGCTCTTCCTCGATGGCGACGACTGGTTCGTCGAAGAGCTGGGCCCCCACAACCCCACACTGCTCAACGATCAGCGGCTGGCGGGACGTGCCCGCGTTCGCGGTGGGGACGTCCTGAGGCTGGGCGAGACGCTCGTCCGCCTCGAGATGGAAGGTGAGGGACCCGCCTCGCAGGTCGTTTACCGCTCGGCTTTGGACCTGGCGGCCGCAGCCGAGGAAATCCCCGGCCAGGAGGCCGTGGGCGACCAGGCGCTGCGGCGGCTGGCCGGGCGGCTGAAGCTGCTGAACGAGGTGCACCGCGCGCTCGCGGGGCCGATCAGCCTCGAGGCCTTGCTCGATCTGCTCCTGGAGCGCGCGTTCACCCACCTCCGCCCCGAGGAAGCCGCCATCTTCCTCAAGCAGCCCTCGGGGGAGCTGTACCGCGCCGCCAGCCGGCGGCTCCCGGGCACGCCGGGAGAGTTCCTGTGGTCGCGAAGCCTGGTGTACGAGGTGACGGAGAAGAAGCTGGCCACCCTCGTGCACGACGCCAGCGCCGACGAGCGCTTCGCACAAGCCCACAGCATCCAGGCCTCCGCCGTGCGCTGCCTGCTCGCAGCGCCGCTGCTCGACGCCGAGGGCTGCCTGGGCATGATCGCGCTCAACTCCCGTGCCCAACACAGGAGCTTCTCCGAGGAGGACCTGGAGCTCCTGGTCTCGCTGGCCTCGGCCGCGGCGCTGCGGATCCGCAACCTCGCTTTCGCCGAGGAAGCGGCGCGCCACCGCCTGTTGGAGCGGGAGCTCGAGCTCGCGCGCGAGATCCAGATGGCCATGCTGCCCAGGGAGTTCCCGAACCGGCCCGAGGTCGAGCTGGCCGCGCTCCTGCACCCCGCCCGGGCGGTGGGAGGCGACCTCTACGACTTCCTGTCCGACGAGCGCCGGCTTTGGCTGCTGCTCGGCGACGTCTCGGGGAAGGGCTTCCCCTCGGCCCTGCTGATGGCGGTCACCAAGACCCTGTTCGGGGCGCTGGTCCGCCGCGAGACCGCGCCGGAGGCCGTGTTCTCGGCCATGAACCGGGAGCTGTGCCGGGACAACGAGAGCGGCATGTTCGTGACCGCATTCGGCGGATGCCTGGACCTCGCCAGCGGCGAGCTGAGCTTCGTCAACGCCGGCCACAACCGTCCCTATGTGCTGCGAGCCGACGCCTTGCTGTGGCGTGTGGACGAGGCCGCGGGCATGGCCCTGGGCGTGGTGCCCGACGTCGACTATCGCAGCGGGCGGCTGCGCCTGAAGCGCGGGGAGACGCTCTTCCTGTACACGGACGGCGTGACCGAGGCCCTCGGGCCGGACGGCGCGCAGTTCTCGGAAGGTCGGCTCGAGTCCTGCCTGCGCGGGCTGGCCGGCGCCCCCGCCGCGCGGCTCG
>DAINRN010000083.1:0-9952 GCA_036741815.1 Acidobacteriota bacterium | reverse complement strand
GAACACGTGGGGGAGAAAGTCGGGGCTGATCCCCTCGCCGGTATCCTCGACCGCAAGCTCCAGGTCGGGACCGGCGCGCTTGATGGAGACGTCCACGCGCCCATTCTCGGGCGTGAACTTGATGGCGTTCGACAGCAGGTTCACGACCACCTGCTGGAGCCGGTCGGTGTCGCCACTCACCAATTCAGTCGCCGAAGGATGGGGCGCGAAGTGCAGTTGAGTATTCTTTGCCTCGGCGAGAGGCCGGACGTCATCGAACGCGGCCTCCACCACGCCCGCCAGATCGACAGGATGGTGGACGAGGTGCAGCGTCCCCGCCACGATCCGTGAGACGTCGAGGAGGTCATCGATGATGTGGGCCAGCGCGGAAGCGTTGCGGTGGATCGTCTCGATGGCGTGAGCGGCGCGTTCCTGGTTCAACTGCTTCGAGGTCAGCATCCGCGCCCAGCCGAGCACGGCATTCAACGGGGTCCTGAGCTCGTGCGAGACGGTTGCGAGGAACTCGTCCTTGAGACGATTGGCGTTTTCGGCCTCTTCCGTCATGGTCTGCGCCCGAACCGTGGCCACGACCAGGCGTTCGTTCACCTCCCGGACCTGGAACATGACCTGCTCCAGCTCCGATCGGACCCGCGTCGCCTCTTCGCGGGCGCGGACGACGGCCTCGCGAAGACGCGCCGCGTCCTCGCGCGTCACCACGGCCTCTTCGCGCGCGGCCACGGCGCTCTCCCGCTTGGTTACGGAGGATTTCTTTCGCGGTTTCGGGTTGGCCATGCCGCGCCTCACGGTTGGCGTTTCAGCGCGCTCGCCGGCGTGGGCTCCGCCCATGGGCCGCGGGTGCCGCTCCCTTCGTAACCTCCGGGTGCCCCGTCAACAGTCCCACGTAGCCGCCGAGCGCCTCACCCACGACGATGCCGTCCTCGGTGATCTCGAACGCCCGCAGCTCCTTCTTGTGTGCGCTCCCGCGCACCTTGACCACGGCGATGATGCGCTTCAACTGGCCCTGAAGCTCGATGTAACGCTGCATGATGATGGCGTCGGTCAGGAACGCCGTCCCGTGCGGGCTGAACCGCAGGTCGACGTAGCTGTCCTCGAGCTCCGCGGTCATCATCACCGTGACCCCGAGGCCCGTCAGGGCCGCGACCATGCGATAGAGCGATTCGCGGAAGTCTTCGCGGAACGTGGGGGCCAACGCGAGCTCGAATCCCGACAGCGAATCGATGACCAGCCGGCGCGCGTCGTCACGACGTATCGCCGTCGTCAGCTCGTGCAAGGTCTCGTCGATCGAGAGGTCGAGGGGCCGCGACTGGATGACTGTAATCTGGTGCTCGGCGACCAGCCGGCCGAGGGTCTTCCCCTTAGCGACGATCTCTGAATACTCGCGCGGGCGCTTCTCGAAGACGGCGAGGATGCCCGGTTCGCCTCGGCGCGCGCCCTCCGCGAGGAACTCCGTCGCCAGGACCGTCTTGCCGGAACCGGACGGACCAGCCACGAGGACCGAGTACCCGGCCGGGATCCCCCCGCCCAGCATCTCATCCAGGGGCTTGATCCCGGTCGAGACACGCGGTCGCTGCCGCCGTTTGCCACCGGGGCACGCCGGCTCCGGCTTTTCCTCGGGACCGACGATGACGCGTGGAAAGGCCTGTATCCCGTCGCCGCTGATGCGAAACGTGTGTAGACCGGGGATCGAGGCCTGGCCGCGACACTTCACCACCTGCATCTTGCGAACCACCGAGTTCCGATCGACGCTCTGATACAGCCACAGCAGCCCGTCGGCCACCGTGAAGATGGGGTTCTCCACGTTCTCGGCGGTCACGTATTCGCCGACCAGGAAAGTCGTGGCCTGCCACCCGGTCAGGTGGATGCCGAGATCCTGCACGAATTGCTCCATCTCGAAGGGCCCGGCAGGCCTTCTCTCGGCCGTCCGGACGGCGGTTCGAAAGGAATCGACGACCACGATGCTCGGGGATGCCGCTTCCACCTCCTTCACGATGCGTGTGAGGATCTGGCTCAGACCGCCCTTGAGGACTTCCTCGGCCACGTTGATGAAACGAATGGAATCGCTCACCTTGGACGCGTCGAAGAAGGTGAATTGCTGTTGGTAGCGCAGCATCTTCACCGGCGGCTCGCCCAGAACGGTGAAGTACAAGGCCGGACGCGCCGGCTCGGCGAGGGTGAACATGATCTGCTGCGCAAGCGTCGTCTTGCCGGATCCCGGAGCGCCCGCGATCAAGTTGAAGGAGAACTCCGGCAGACCCCCGCCCAGGACCTCGTCCAGCCCCGGCACGCCGGTGGGCAGTTGCCGAATGGGCACCTTGTCGGTCATCTGGTTCGCGCCTCCTGCTGGGTCTCGTGGGGGAAGGCGCTCGGCCAGGCAGCATGCAAGACGCTCATGGTCAACGCATCGCCGATAAGCATTGCCAGCAACCCGCCGAGCGTGGCCAGGACCGCGGCGGCGGCTTCCCTCGCCAGGGCGGGCTCCTGTCGCTCCAGCCGGAGACCGACCTGGGCAAAAGGGCGTTCCAACGGGCTGGGATCTCGCGCCTCGGCGAGCCACGTAAAGTCTCGCTGGACCAGGTGCAGGCTGCGCGCAGTGAGCGCCCTGACCCCCGCCTCGCCGATGAGCAATGCCAACTGACCGGCCAGGGTCTCGTACAGGCGAAGCGTGGCCGCCGCCAGCACCTTCGCATCCGCATCGCTTCCGGCTTCCAGCGTCAACGCCCGCTGGATGGCCTTACGCAGGTCCGCGCCTCCTGACATCGGCATCGGGATGACTCGCTGAACCGCGCCTACTGTTCGCCGCGCACGATACGGCCGAGATAGACCGTGAGCGCCTGTACGTCGACACGGAGCGGGCCTTCACGCTGATATCGCACGAGCCCGTGACGGCGCAACCGTCCCATCGTGACCGTGACGTGTGAGCGGCTCATGCCGGCCATCTTGGCCAGCTCGTTATGGCTCACCGACAGCGTCACCGTGTCCCGGCGATCGACGTGGCCGCCGCGCGCGCCCGATGTGCCGAGGCGGAGCATCAGGCGGCCGAGCCGCTGCTCCGCCCCGCGATGCGCGAAGACCTCGACTCGATGCTCGGCGTCCGTCAGCCGCAAGCAGAAGGTGTACAACAACGCGACGAGCGCCTCCGGGTGTCGGCGCATGTAGCCGAGGAAATCACTCAGGTTGATCTCGATCGCCTCACACGCGACGAGGGCAGACGCCGTGGTTCCACGGGTGCGCGTTCGAGTGGTACACAGGCACAGCTCGCCGAAGGGCTGGTCCGCCTCGACCGTACGCATGAGGACCGGCCGATGCTCGGGCGTAGCGGTCATGACCTGCACTCGGCCCCGTCGAAGGAAATAGATACGGTCGGCAACGTCATCCGCTTGCCACAGGTGCGTGCCCTTGGCATACCGCCGGATGCGCCCCAAAGACGCATCGCGCGGCAGATGATCCAGCGTGATGCCGGTCAGCCCCTCGCAGTCCCGATGATGAGGAAACCTTGGCGTGGCCTTGACCACCGGAATTCTCGAGGCGTCTTTCCTGCGCGGAAGGGGCGTGGTGCGAGGCCGCCCTTTCTTTGCTGCAGCCGCAGCCATGGAGCCTCAATTTACACAGTGATCGGCCGATTACAAGTTCGTGCGCGAACATCGGCGCCGTCGGCGCGGGCGGGCAAACCTATAGAACGTTCCATACGGCAGGCGCGAGGACGCGGAGCCCAGACCGGGTCGAGCCCTGCGTCGTGCTCAGGGATCCGCTACTCCACCGCGAAGCCCTGCAGCGTGACGGGGACGGGGCCCGTGATCCGGAAGATCCGGCCGAATACGTCCACGACGTAGACGTGGTCGTCCGGACCCTTCTTCATGTCGGTGATGGCCCCGAAGCCCTGGCCGATGCGGAGCTGGTTGGCTTCCGTCTGGTTCTGCGCCACCAGGTCCTGGAGGTTGGGGGGCAGCGCGGGCACGTCCAGCCCCGTGCGCGCGGGGTTCAGCGGGAACGCGTAGATGTTGCCGATGTTGTTGTCGGCCACCAGCACCTGGGAGTTGTAGCTCGGGCCCCAGGTGGTTGCGAAGGGGAAGAGCACGCCCGTCACCGCGACCGTGTCCGCCCAGGAGAACTCGGGGTCGCTATAGGTGAGCCCCTCGCCCGGCATGTTCCACAGATCGCCGGTACCCTGTGGATCGAGGGCGTCCGGCCCCATGAGCTGGTTCCAGCCGCTGTTCACGCCGGAATCGATGCGGTTCAGCTCGTCCATGGTGCTGGGCCCGTTCTCGGACATCCACAGCGCGCCGGTCACTGGGTCGAACGTCATGCCGAAACAGTTCCGCACTCCGTAGGCGTAGTAGCGTGCGACGTTGGTGATGCAGGTCTGGCCCGCGGGGCAATCGGGGGTCGAGGTGCACGTCTGGGTGGTGGTCACGCTGCAATAGGGCGTGAACGGGTTGCCGGCGGCGGCGGTGCCGTTCTGGTTGACGCGGAAGATGACCCCCGTGTTGTCCGGCGCCGGGCCCGAGGGGTTGTTCTGGAGCTGGCCGTTGTGGTTGAGGTCGCCGATGACCGTGAAGAGCAGTCCCTGGGGATCAGCCAGCACGATTCCGCCGTCGTGGTTCGGCCCCGGCTGGACGGGCAGGTCCAGTACCAGCACCGGGTTGATCAGCGTGCCGTTGGGCGGGTTCCAGTCGTATTGGTAGATCCGGTTGCCCAGCGGCGTCCCGCCGTCCATCCCCTGTGCTTCCGTGTAGTAGAGGAAGACGTGGATGGGCGAGCCCTGCACAATGGCGATGCCGAGCATGCCCCGCTCGCTGTCCGAGTTCACGTGCACGTCCAGCGCGAAGCCGGGCTGCAGGACGTCGTTCAGCACGCGGCGCACCCGCCCGGTGGCCTTCTCGAGCACCAGGAAGTCGCCCTGGGCCAGGAACGCCATGGTGGTGGGCTGGTCGAGGCCGGCGCCAAAGTCCACGATGGGCGTGACCGTGAGGTTGGGATCGGTCATGACCTGCGCACCGGCGCTCGCCGCGGCCGTGAGGCCGGCGAGCAGGACGGGAAGGATCAGGCCGCGTCGACCGTGAACGGGATACTGCATCATAGGGAATCAGCCTCCAGGCGAAGGGGTGGCTTCACCCAGTCTGCCCTTTTCCCCGGGCGGCGTCCAGGACGGGGCCGAAGATAGAATCCGCGACACCGTGACTCGATACGTCCTGGCCCTCGACCAGGGCACGACCAGCAGCCGCGCCATCGTCTTCGGCCGCGACGGCCGCGCCGTGAGCTCCGCCCAGCAGGAGTTGCCGCAGATCTTTCCCGCTCCCGGTGAGGTGGAGCATGACCCCGAGGCCATCTGGTCCTCGCAGGTGGCCGTGGCCCGCGAGGCCCTGGCCAGGGCGGGCATCCCCGCGTCGGACCTGGCCGCCATCGGCCTCACCAACCAGCGCGAGACGACGATCCTGTGGGACCGCCAGACGGGCCGGCCCGTGGCCAACGCCATCGTCTGGCAGAGCCGCGTCAGCGCGCCGCTGTGCGACGAGCTGAAGCGCGAAGGGCACGAGGACCTGTTCCGGGCGCGGACGGGCCTCGTCCTCGACGCCTATTTCTCCGGCACCAAGGTCAAGCACCTGCTCGACACCATCCCGGGCCTGCGCGCCCGGGCGGAGAAGGGCGACGTGCTCTTCGGCACCGTGGACACCTTCCTGATCTGGCGGCTCACGGGCGGCGCGCGCCACGTCACCGACGCCAGCAACGCCAGCCGCACCCTGATGCTCGACATCCACCGGCTGGAGTGGGACGAGGAACTGCTGCGCATCCTCGGCGTGCCGCGGCGCATGCTGCCGGAGGTGCGGCCGTCCAGCGAGGTCTACGCCACGACGGACCCGGCCCTCCTCGGGGCCGCCGTCCCCATCGCGGGGGCGGCGGGCGACCAGCAGGCGGCCACCTTCGGGCAGGCCTGCTTCGAGCCGGGCAGCGCCAAGAACACCTACGGCACGGGCTGCTTCCTGCTGCTCAACACGGGGAAGGAGCCGGTCGCCTCGAAGAACGGCCTCATCACGACCGTCGGCTGGCAGATCGGGCGCGACGTCACCTACTGCCTCGAAGGGTCCGTGTTCATCGCGGGGGCGGTCGTGCAGTGGCTGCGCGACGGGCTGCGGGCCATCACCACCTCGGCCGAGGTCGAGGCGCTGGCGCGCACCGTCGAGGACTCGGGCGGGGTCTACCTCGTGCCCGCCTTCGTGGGCCTCGGCGCGCCCTACTGGGACCCGTACGCGCGCGGCGTCATCGTGGGCCTAACGCGCGGGACTACCGTCGGCCACGTGGCGCGGGCGGCGGTGGAGTCCATGGCCTACCAGACCCGGGACGTCCTGGACGCCATGCAGCGCGACGCCGGCCTGCGCCTCGCCCAGCTCAAGGTGGACGGCGGCGCGGCCAGCAACGACGGGCTGCTGCAGTGCCAGGCGGACATCCTGGGAGTGGCGGTGCGTCGCCCGGTGGTGGCGGAGACCACGGCCCTGGGCGCCGCGTACCTGGCCGGGCTGGCGGTGGGCTACTGGAAGGACACGGCCGACGTCGCGCGGAACTGGGCGCTCGACCGTGAGTTCGCGCCCGCCATGCCCGTGGAACGTCGCGAGGCCCTCTACGACGGCTGGCGGAAGGCCGTGCAGCGGTCGCTCGGCTGGGCGCAGGTTTGACGGTCGGCGGTGGAGAGCGGTAGCGTCTGGGGATGCAGAGACTCGCGCGCCTCTCATTCCTGCTGGTCCTCCTCGGCGCGTGCGCGCCGGCCTTCGCGGCGTCTTCGGTGCCCTTCGTCGAGGACGACTACGGGCGGGCGCTCGCCGAGGCGCGGGCGCGCAAGCTGCCGCTCTTCATCGAGGCCTGGGCCCCGTGGTGACACACCTGTCGCTCGATGAGGGAGTTCGTCTTCCCTGACCCTTCCCTCACGAGCCGCGCCGGACAGTTTGTCTGGCTCGCCATCAACGTCGAGGACGAGAAGAACGCGCCGTTCCTGGTGAAGTTCCCGGCCGAGGCCCTGCCCACCTTCGCCGTCCTGGACCCTTCCAGCGAGTCGTTGGCCGTCCGGCTGGTGGGGAGCATGACGGTGGCGCAGCTCCACGCCTTCCTGGACACGGCGCGGATCGCGGTGGCCGGCGGCGGGGGCAGCGGCCGGCAGGCCGACGAGAGCCTGCGGGCGGCCGACCAGCACTACGGCGCGCGCCGGTTCGCCGAGGCCGCCGAGGCGTATCGCCTCGCTCTCGGCCAGGCGCCGGCGGACTGGCCGCCGTACGCGCGGGCCGTGGAGGCGCTCCTCTACTCGTACCAGCAGACCTCTGCCCACGACCGGTGCGTGGAGCTGGCGCAGGGCGTGCTGAAGCGCTTGGCCGGGGCGCCCTCCGAGCTGACGGCGGCCGTGGCCGGCCTGGACTGCGCCCTGGGCCTCGAGGACGACGCGCCGGACAAGGCGGCGCGGGTGGCCGCCCTGGAGGCGGACGTCCGCCGCCTCGTCGCGGATCCGAAGCTGGCCGTCGCGGCCGACGACGTTTCGGGGGCGTACATCACGCTGCTGGACACCCGGCGCAAGGCCAGGGACGAAGCGGGCGCCCGCCGCACGAACGAAGAGTGGATCGCGTATCTGGAGAGCGCGGCCGCGCGGGCCCGGACCCCCGGCCAGCGCACGGTCTTCGACTCGCACAGGCTCAGCGCCTACATGGAGCTGGGCCAGCCCGAGCGCGCCACTCCCATGCTCGAGGCGTCCGAGAAGGACTTCCCCGAGGACTACAACCCGCCGGCCCGGCTCGCCGCCGCCTACCAGGCCATGAAGGAGTGGGACAAGGCCCTGGCCGCCGCCGACCGCGCCCTCCTCCGCATCTACGGGCCCCGTAAGCTGCGCGTGCTCGAGATCAAGGCCGACGCACTGAAGGGCAAGGGTGACCTGGCGGGCGCGCGCCGGACGATGGAGGAGGCGGTGGCCTTCGCCGAGGCGCTGCCCCCCGGCCAGCGGTCCGATGACCGCGTGGCCGGGCTCCGGAAGAAGCTGGACTCGCTGCGCGACCCGAGCCCGGCGCCCCCCTCCTGAGGTCGCGGGCGCGGCGGCTGGCCATCGGCCGCTGCATGGCGATGAAGGCGGGTGATATCCTCGCCGCCATGCGCCCCAGGATGATCGCCGGATGGGCCTTCTTGGCCGCCGCGCTGGTCGTGGCGGCGGTCCTGGCCCCGCCCGCCCGCTCCGCCGGCGACGTCTACGAGGACATGGCGGTGGACCTCCTCCGCCGCTACCTGCAGGTCGACACCACGAACCCGCCGGGCAACGAGCTGAAGGCCGCGCTCTTCTACAAGGAGGTCCTGGAGCGCGAGGGCATACCCGTCGAGGTGGACGAGTTCGCCCCGGGCCGGGCCAACCTCCTGGCCACCCTCAAGGGCACGGGGGCGCGCCGCCCGCTGGTCCTCGCCAACCACATGGACGTCGTCCCCGCCGATCCCGCGCGCTGGTCGGTGCCGCCCTTCTCCGGCGTGGTGAAGGACGGGGAGATCTACGGCCGCGGGGCCGAGGACATGAAGACGGAGGGGATCCTCCAGCTCATGGCCATGATCCGCGCCCGGCGCGAGGGCGGGACGCTCTCGCGCGACATCCTCTTCCTGGCCACCGCCGACGAGGAGGCCGGCTTCCTGGGCGCGCTGCGGGCCATCAGCCCGGAGGGCTGGCGCGACCGGCTGAAGGGCGCGGAGTACCTCATCACCGAGGGCGGCGAGAACCTGGTGGACGCCTCGGGGAACGTGCAGTACCTGGGCGTGGAGACCGCCGAGAAGGGGCCCTTCTGGCTGACGCTGCGGACCAAGGGCACGCCCGGCCACGGCTCCCGGCCCATCGAGGACTCGGCCCTGAACCGCATGGTGCGCGCGCTGGACCGCGTGCGCCGGCATCACACGGCGATGAAGGTCCTGCCCTCCGTGCAGCGCTTCTTCGCCGACCAGGCGGCCCAGGTCAAGCCCCCGCGGTCGCAGTGGTACCGGGACATCACCGCGGCGCTGCGCGACCCCGCGGCGGCCCGCGAGCTCTACGACGACCGGGAGGTGTCGGCCCTCCTGCGCAACACCATCTCCATCACGGTGGTGAGGGCGGGCTACAAGACGAACGTCATCCCCGGGACCGCGGAGGCCGAGCTGGACGTGCGGCTGCTGCCCGGCGAGGACCCCCAGGCCTTCCTGGCCGAGATGCGGGGCGTCATCGACGACCCCACGGTGGAGATCGTCCCGCCCGCCACCTTCCGCGTGCCGAACGACAGCCCGACGGACAGCGACCTCTTCCGCACGGTCGAATCGGTCATGCGCCGGCACCACCCGGGCACGCCGGTCACCACCAAGATGCTCACGGGCGGCACCGAGTGCGTCCTCTACCGCCCGCTGGGGATCGCCTGCTACGGCTTCACGCCCCTGCTGACCACGTCCGACGAGCTGGCCACCGTCCACGGTGACGACGAGCGCGTGGGGGAGGCCACCGTGCGGCGTTCCACAGGGATCTTCTACGAGGTGGTGCGGGACCTCGCGCGATGACGGACGGCCTGCGCGTCCGCTTCGCCCCCAGCCCCACCGGATACCTGCACGTGGGCGGGGCGCGCACCGCGCTGTTCAACTGGCTCTGGGCCCGCAAGAACGGCGGCGCCTTCCTGCTCCGCATCGAGGACACCGACAAGGAACGCTCCACCGACGCCAACACCCGGAGCATCCTCGAAGGGCTGGAGTGGCTGGGCCTCCACTGGGACGAGGGGCCGTACTACCAGAGCCAGGGCGTGGACCGGCACGTCGATCTCGCGCGGCGGCTGCTCGCGGAGGGCAAGGCCTATCGCTCCTTCGCCACGCCCGGAGAGCTGGAGCAGCAGAGGAAGGAGGCGACGGCGGCGGGCCGGCCCTGGCTGCGGGACCGGGCCAGCCGGGCGCTGCCTCCCGAGGAATCCGAGCGGAGGGCGGCGGCGGGAGAACC
>DAINRN010000082.1:0-10012 GCA_036741815.1 Acidobacteriota bacterium | reverse complement strand
AAACATCTTCGTGACCCGCCGCGGCCAGGCGAAGGTGCTGGACTTCGGCCTGGCCAAGCTGCTGCCGGGCAAGCCCGGCGCGGATTCGGCGCTGCCGACGCGGGCGGCGGAGGCGGATCACCTGACGAGCCCCGGCGCCACCGTCGGAACGGCCGCCTATATGTCGCCCGAGCAGGCCCGCGGCAAGGAGCTGGACGCACGCAGCGACCTCTTCTCGTTCGGGGTCGTGCTCTACGAGATGGCGACGGGGCGCCCGACCTTCCCGGGGACGACGTCGGCGGTGGTGTTCGAGGCGATCCTGAGCAAGGCGCCGGTCCCGCCGCAGCGCTTCAACCCCGAGATCCCCGCCGAGCTGGAACGGATCATCCTGAAGGCCCTGGAGAAGGACCCGAAGCTCCGCTACCAGAGCGCCGCGGACATGGAAGCGGACCTCCGCCGCCTCAAGCGAGACAGTGATTCCGGACGGTCGGCATCGCGGGCGATGGTCGAGACGGAGGCCCCGCCGGTCTCCGCGCCCCTGGCCGTCGGGAAGGCGTCGTCCTCCGGGAACCGCAGCGCGGTGAGCACCAGCATCTCGCGCGTGCTTCCCACGCCCCGTTCGCGCTTCGTCGCGGCCGCCCTCATCGTCGCGGCGGTCGTAGCCGGGACCTTCCTCTACGTCCGGCGCGGCCAGGCGCTGACCGATCGCGACGAGGTGCTGATCGCCGAGTTCGTGAACACCACGGGGGACGCGGTCTTCGACGGCACGCTGCGCCAGGCCCTCGCCGTCCAGCTCGGGCAGTCTCCGTTCCTCAACATCGTTTCCGACGAGCGGATCCGCCGGACGCTGGGGTTCATGGGGCGGTCACCGGGCGAGCGGATCACGGCCGGGATCGGGCGCGAGATCTGCGAGCGCGAGCAGATCAAGGCGCTGCTCACCGGTTCGATCGCCTCGCTGGGCAGCCAATACGTGGTCACGCTCGAGGCCGTGAACGCCCGCAGCGGCGATTCGATCACCCGGGAGCAGGCCGAGGCGGAGAGCAAGGAGACGGTCCTGAAGGCCCTGGGACAGGCCTCCTCGCGCCTTCGCAAGCGACTGGGCGAGTCCCTCGCCTCGCTCCAGAAGTACGACACGCCTATCGAGCAGGCCACGACCTCATCCCTGGAGGCTCTCAAAGCCTTCACCACGGCCGAGGCCCTGCGTTCCACGCAGGGCGACCTGGAGGGCCTGCCCTTCCTGCAGCGAGCGGTGGAGCTGGACCCGAACTTCGCCATGGGTCTCGCGAAGCTGGGGACGGTCCACGGGAACCTCGGAGCGGTCGAGCGCAGCAACGATTACACGACGAAGGCGTTCGAGCGGCGCGACCGCGTGAGCGAGCGCGAGAGGTTCTACATCGCGGTGCGCTACTACAGCAGTGTGACCGGCGAGACCTTCAAGGAGAAGGAGACGCTCGAGCAGTGGACGCGCGTGTACCCGCGCGACTCCACGCCCTACAACTACCTCTCCGCGGCATACGCCAACCTTGGCCAATACGAGAAGGCCGCGGAGGCCGCTCGCGAGGAGATCCGGGTCGGGCCGTCAGGGGCCTTCGGCTACCAGGACCTTTCCTTCCTCTACATCAGCATGAACCGGCTGGACGAGGCGAAGGCGGTCGTCCAGCAGGCGATCGAGCAGAAGCTCGATCGCGACAGCCTGCACGTCGCGCTGCACCAGATCGCGGCCCTGCAGGGCGATGCCGAGGGCATGAGGCGCGAGGTCGAGCGGGCGCGTGGCCGGCCGAGCGAGTACTTCTTCAAGGGCAGCGAAGCCGCCGTGGCCGCTCAGCAGGGCCGCCGCGCCCGCAGCCGCGAGCTGACGGCCGAGGCCCTCCGGATGACCGAGCCGTCCAAGGAGGCGTCCGCCCAGTTCGTCACGCGGGAAGCGCAGATGGAAGCTCTCGTCGGCAACGGCGCGAGGGCCCAGGAGCGGGCACTGGCCGCGCTCGCGCTCGATCCCGGGCCCGCGAACTCCATCGAGTGCGCTCTGGCCCTCGCTCTCGCGGGTCGGCCGGAGAAGGCGCAGCCGCTGGTCGACGCCGCGGCGCGGCGCTATCCCACGGCGACGCTGTGGCAGAGCGTCTTGTTCGCGCGTCCGCGCGCCGCCGTGGAGCTCGCGCGCGGCAAGCCCGCGGCCGCCGTCGAGGCGCTGAAGGCGGCGTCGCCTCATGAGCTGGGCGCCCTCGCGGGCCACTGGATCGTGTACTTGCGCGGCCAGGCCTTCCTGGACCTGCGTCAAGGGCCGGACGCTGCCCGCGAGTTCCAGAAGGTCCGCGACAACCGCATGGTCGACCCGCTCTCGCTCCTCTGGCCGCTCTCCCACCTCGGCCTGGCGCGCGCCCACGCCCTCGCCGGCGACACTGCAGCGAGCCGCCACGCCTACCAGGATTTCTTCGCGCTCTGGAAGGACGCCGATCCGGACCTGCCCATCCTGAAGGAAGCCCAAGCGGAATACGGGCGGCTCAAGTAGACCCCAGGTCATGGGCAGCACAATCCGCCCGAAATGACGGAGCTCAAACGCGTCGTCGGACGCACCGACCTGGTCCTGCTGTTCGTCGTCGCGATCGTGAACCTCAACGTCGTCCCGGTGATCGCCTCCGGCGGAGCGGTGACCGTCTGGCTCTGGCTGCTAGCACTGGCGTTCTTCTTCTGGCCGCAGGCCGTCGCGGTGATCGAGATGTCGCGCCGTCAGCCCGGCGAAGGGGGCATCTATCTATGGGTCAAGGGCGTCTTCGGGGATTTCCACGGCTTCGTCTCGGGCTGGTGCTACTGGACCAACAACGTCTTCTATGTCCCTACGGTGATCCTCTACCTTGTCGGCATCGCGGTCTATGTGGCCGGTCCTCGAGCGGCCCATCTTGCCGACGACCACCGATTTATCGCGGTCGTCTCGCTGTGCCTGCTGTGGATCCTGGTGGCCGTCAACGTCCGAGGGCTGGGCGTCGGGAAGTGGGTCAACAACCTGGGCGGGGTCGGAACGTCCTTGGCGGCCTCGGCCCTCATCGGCCTGGCGGTGCTCGTCGCCCGCACCAAGGGCATCGGCATCAGCGCCGCCGACTTCCGGATCGCCGACGCCGACTGGCGTCTGATCTCCTCCTTCGGCGTCATCTGCTTCGGTCTCGTCGGCCTGGAGCTGGGCTCGGTCATGGGCGACGAGATCCGTGATCCCGAGCGGACCATTCCCGCGGCCGTGGCCTGGGGTGGCCTCTTGTCGGGCGTCCTGTACCTGGGCGCGACGCTCGCTGTGCTGGTGGCCGTGCCGCAACAGGACATCCGGGTGGTGCAAGGGGTCCTCCAGGCCGTCAGCCGCATGGCAGCCGATACGGGGCTCGCGCTTCTGGTGCCGCCGCTCGCGTTCGTGCTCTCGGTCTCGATCGCCGGAATCGCCTCGGCGTGGCTCGGGGGCTCGGCCCGAATCCCGTTCGTTGCGGGGCTCGAAGCCTACCTGCCGCCGGCGCTCGGCCGGCTGCACCCGCGCTTCGCCACACCCTACGTGGCGCTCATCACGCACGGGGCGCTCTCGTCGCTCTTCGTCCTGATGAGCTTCGTGGGGGCGACCGTGAAGGAGGCCTACATCACGCTGCTCGACCTGGCCGTGGTCCTGCAGCTCGTGCCTTTCCTCTATCTCTATGCCGCCCTGATCCGCCTCTCGGCGCCGGGTGCCGTGGAGGCCGCCTACTTCCGAAAAGGCACGTTACGACTGGCAGGCTGGTCAGGGCTGACGACGACCGCGCTCGGAATGATCGTCGCGTTCGTCCCCTCACGCCAGGTGGCGTCGGTGTGGCTGTTCGAGCTGAAGATGCTGCTGGGCTGCGGCTTCTTCCTGGGTCTCTCGGCTCTGTTCTTCTTCACGTCGAGGACCCGTAAGGCCGCGCTCGCGTCACGCTGAAGGGTCGTATCCATCAAGATCGCGGCGCCCGCGTAGACCACGAGGGCGTAGTAGAGGCCGAGCTGGGAGCCAATCAGCTATAGGCAGGCGGCGCCTCAGGCCGCGGTCGTGGCCGCGGCGTTCCGCTCGCGCTCCCGGCGCAGCGCATAGGGCATCGAGGCCACCAGCAGCGTGAACATCAGCACCTCGGAGTCTCCGAAGTTGTACTCGAAGAGGCCGGCGGTCAGGACCGCGGCCATCACGGCCAGGGCGGCCCCCGCCACCCAGCCGGCCCCGAACAGCCCGCGTCGGGCCTCGCGGTAGGCGTCGGCCATGGCCGCGGCCATCAGCCAGAGCCACATCGCGAGGCAGGGCAGCCCCCGCTCCGCGGCGATCTGCAGCACGTTGTCGTGCAGGTGCGGCGTCAGCGGGTTCGGCGCCTCCGCCCAGCGATAGCCGGGATAACGGATGAGGATCATGCCCGGCCCCTGGCCGAACACCGGCTTGTCCAGGATCATGTCGATCCCCGCCTGCCACATGTAGTAGCGGTCGCGGCTGCTGGCGTCGGTGACGGTGAGCCGGTCGATGACGGGGGCCGGCCGCAGCACGAGCACCGCCGCCATCCCCGCGGGCACGAGCAGCAGCGCGCGCGGCGCCCGCAGGAGCGCGACCACGGCCAGGCCCACGAGGGTCCCCAGCCAGGCGTTGCGCGTCCGCGACAGGAGGAGGGCCCAGGCCGAGAGCGGGATCACGAGCGCGGCCAGCAGCGTCCCCGTGGCCGGCGTGGGCCAGGGCCCGCGCGACACCGCCATGTACGCCGCCGCGGCCACCAGGCCCGCCACCAGCAGCCGCTCGCCCTCGACGGCGAAGACGTCCGCGGCCCCGAGCACCGTCAGCAGTCCCAGCGCCGCGCCCAGCCCGGCCAGGCGCAGCAGGTCCGCCTTCGGCGGCGGCAGAAGCGGCGTGCGCCGCAGCGCGAGGCGGGCGGCGGCCAGCACCAGCACCCCCATGGCCAGGCCCGACGCGGTCATGTAGTGGCCCAGGAAGCTGCGCGGCCGCTTGTCCAGGGTGTCGAAGCCCAGGAAGTAGTACTGGAGCAGCGCGCCCAGCGCGAGGACGAGGCCGCCGAGGAGGGCGGCGTCCACCACGCGCTCGCGGCCGTCCTCGGAGCGCAGGGTGTCCACCCCGAGGTAGAAGAGCGTGAAGAGGATGAGCTTCTTTGCGCTCTCGTGCGAGGCGACGGGGTCCGGGGAGAAGGAGGCGGAGAGCAGGGTCCAGATGGAGAAGGCCAGGATCGGCGCGTCGAGGGCCAGGTGCTCGAACCGCGTCCGGCGCTTGAGGACCCGGGCCAGGTAGACGGCCACGGCCAGGGTCAGCGCGATCTGGGCGGCGAAGATCGAGACGAGGCAGGTGGCCGCGACGGCGGCGGTGAGGCCGAGCTGCAGCCGCTCCAGGCGGGAGCGGGCGCCGGTGCCCACGCCGCTAGCCTTCGACGGTGGCCTCCTCGGGCAGCATGATCGGGATGTCCTCCCGGACGGGATACACGCGCTTGCACTGGGCGCAGCGCAGCCCCGCCCCGTCCTTCACCACCGTGACCGGCGTTTTGCAGACGGGGCAGGCGAGGATCTCCAGCAGGTCGGGATGGATCGCCATGCCGGGAGTCTAACCCCGCGGCCGGCGCGGGCGGTAACGGACCCGCGCCGGCGCCCCCGCGTCGTAGCCTGACGTTCGCCGCCGGCGCAGGCGGCGAGACGGTCCCGCCGGACTCTCCCTCTGGCAGTGGAAGAAACGAACGGCGAGGGTGCCCGCCAAGGGCGGGCCCCGTTTCTGTGGAGGGATTTCCGATGCGAGTGCAGTTCGTGCAGAAGGAGAACGGGCCGGAGCGCCTGGTCTGCGAGGCGGAGGTCGTGTTCGACGAGCCCGGTCCGCTCGTGGGGATGAAGCTCGTGGGCTTCTCGCTGTGGCGCAGCGCCGAGGGCGAGGTCTACGTGACGTTCCCCTCGCGGGCCTTCGGGGCCAGCAGCGACAGGCGGTACTTCGAGTTCCTGCGGTCCGCGGAGGGTACCGCCGGGGACGTCAAGAGGGTCAAGACGTGGATCCTCGAGGAGTTCCGCGCGAGCTCACGCGCGGCCTGATGTCCCACACGCCGCCCGCGGTGTCATGCCCCGCGGGCGGCGTGCCGTTTCAATGCCGGTTCTCGCCAGTCGTTCCATCTCGTCGCTCGTCCCTGCAGGCCAGTCTTTGACTCCCCGCTTCGGCGCGTGTGACAATCGCTGAGTAATGATGATGGACCTGTCCGTTATCCTCTTTCTTTCCGCGGCCGCCGCTCCTCCGCGCGTCGCGGACGCGCGCGAGCGCGCGGAGGCGTACTACTTCTACAGTCTGGGCCAGCAGGCCCGCCTGTCCGGGTCTTCCGACGAGGCCCTGTCCGAGTTCCGCAAGGCCCAGAAGGCCGATCCCGGGTCGGCGGACATCCGCGCGGAGATCGCCCGCACCCTGCGCGAGGCGGGGAAATCGGATGAGGCCCTGGCGGAGGCCAGGGAGGCGGTGCGGCTGGATCCCGACAGCATGGACGCCCACCTCGTCGCCGCGCAGCTCCAGCAGCTGCGAGGCGAGGCCGACGGCGGCGAGGAATCGCTGCGCGCCGCGGCCCGGGAATACGAGGAGGTCGTGCGCTTGGAGCCCGACGACGGCCGCACGCTCCTGAACCTCGCCGCGCTCTACGGCCAGCTCCAGGAGCACGCCGCGGCCGCGCGCACGTGGGAGAAGTACCTCAAGCTGGACCCGGGCAACTTCGACGCCCTCGTCCAGCTGGGGGCCCGGTACTTCTCGATGGGCGAGTCCGAGAAGGCCGCGGACACCCTTCAGAAGGCGCTGCAGCTGCAGCCGGGCAATGCCCGCGCCTACCAGACCCTGGGGGACATCTACACGCGCGCGCAGCAGGGGGACGAGGCCATCGCCAGCTATCGGAAGGCGCTGGAGCTGGAGCCCGAAAGCATCCGCCTCCGGCTCACGCTGGGCGAGGCGCTCCTGCGGGCCCGGAAGCCACAGGAGGCCCTCGACGAGGCGGAGGCCGTGCTCGCGGCGGACGGGAAGAACCGTTTCGCGTTCGACCTCCAGGGGCGGGCCCTGCGCGAGCTGAAGCAGTTCGACCGTGCCGACGCGATCGCGGATCAGGCCCTGGCCGAGGACCCCACCGACCTCAAGGCGGCGTTCCTGAAGGTCACCATCGCCGAGGGGCGGAAGGACTTCGCCGGCGCGGCGCGGCAGCTCGAGGGGATCCTGGCCCGCAAGCGCGCGGGAGAGGACCCGGCCGAGAGCGGGAGCAACGACCGGGTCTTCCTCCTCCATCTGGGCGTCGCGTACCAGCAGCTCGAGCGGCCCGCGGACGCCGCGGGCGCCTTCGCGCGCGCCCTGGCCGTGGGCGGCGATCCCGACGCCACCCTCATGGGCTACGAGGTGGACGCCTGGATCCAGGCGAAGGACCTTCCCAAGGCCCTGGCCCGCGTGCGGGAGGCGCGCGCGCGCTTCCCGGAGAACCCCGAGCTGGCCACGCAGGAGGCCACCATCCTCCGCCAGCAGGGCGACACGGCCGGCGCCCTGGCCATCGTCAAGAAGGTAAAGGAGAAGGATCCGCATAGCGTCGAGGCGCTGGTCCAGATCGCCGACTTCTACCAGAAGGCCAAGAGCTATGAGGAGGCAGAGGCCGCGCTGCGCGAGGCGCGGGCGCTCGAGCCCAGGGACCTCCGCACGCTCTTCCAGCTCGGCGCCGTGCTGGAGCGCGAGAAGAAGCACGACGAGGCGGAGGCCGTGTTCCGCGAGGCGCTGGCCGTGCAGCCCGACTCGGCGCCCATCCTGAACTACCTCGGCTACATGAACGCCGATCGGGGCGTGCGGCTCGAGGAGGCCCTCGGCTTCCTGGAGAAGGCCGTCTCCCTCGACCCCGAGAACGGCGCCTACCTCGACAGCCTCGGGTGGGCTCTCTACCGCCTGGACCGCCTCGAACGGGCGGAAGAGCAGCTCCGCAAGGCCGTCACCAAGATCGGCACCAACGGCGTCGTGCTCGACCACCTGGGCGACGTCCTGAAGCGGCGGGGCGCGATCCGCGAGGCCCTCGAGTACTGGCGCCGGGCGCTGGAGGGCGAGGACGAGGGCGACGAGCTCGACCGCACGCTGGTGGCGCGCAAGATCCGCGAGGCGCAGGCCGGTCTGGACGCGGCGCAGAACAAGCAGCAGCCGTAGTGGCCCGCTAGCCCCCCGCCCCGTATGCCGCGAGCTCGACTGCGCGCCGCCGCGCTCCCTCTCGCGGCCGTCGCCCTGGCCGCCGCGGGCTGCGCCACCGCCTCGCTGCCTCCTCCCGCGGACGTCACCCAGCGCGCCGGCGCCGCCCGCTCCTACAGCGGCCGCCTGCGCGTCTCGCTGCGCGGACCGGAGATGAGGGGGCGGACCGCGGCGATCCTGGGCTTCCGGCGGCCTGACGGGCTGCGCATCGAGATCCCCGGCCCCACGGGCGCCCGTCTGGTGGCGGTCGCCCACGGCGAGGCGCTCACCGCGGTGTTCCCCGGCGAGCGTGCCGTCTTCCGGGGCGAGGCCACGGCCGAAGGCCTCGAGGACCTGCTGGGCGTGGCGTTGAGCCCGGCCGAGGTCATGGACCTGCTGGTGGGCACGCCGTCGCCGCGCCTGCGCGACTACCGGGTGCGCTGGGGCCCCTCGCTCCCGCGCGAGCTGCAGGCGACGCTGCCCGACGGCGGCCGGCTCAAGGTCACGGTGGAGAGCGCCACCCTCGATCCCGACCTGCCCGAGGCGGCGTTTCTGGAGCCGGACTCCGGGGGCTACCGCGCGATCGACGCCGCCGAGGCCCGGCGGCTGAGCTGCGGACGATCTTCCAGACGATCGACCTGCGCGACGACGTGGAGCTGCGCGCCCGCGGCCGCGACATCACCGTCGTCTGCGGCCATCCCGCGGTGCCGGACGGCCCCGAGAACCTGGCCGCGCGGGCCGCTCTCGAGCTCCGCCGCTACGCGAAGAGGAGCGACGGCGTCGAGATCCGGATCACGAAACGGATACCTGTGGCCGGCGGCCTGGGCGGGGGCAGCAGCAACGCCGCCGCCGTCTTGATGGGCCTCGACCGGATGTGGCGGCTGGGGCTCGGGCCCGCCGGCCTTCACCCGCTGGCCCGCCGCATCGGGGCGGACGTCCCCTTCTTCCTGGTGGGGGGCACCGCGCTGGGCATCGGCCGCGGGGACGAGGTCTATCCGCTGCACCGCCAGGTGCGGGCCCATGTGGTGGTGGCCGACCCGGGCCGGCCGCTTTCGACCGCCGCGGTGTTCCGCCGGCTGGATCAAAGTTTGACACCCCGGGAAAACAGCAATACAATTTTTAGCTTTGTATCGAGGGACTTGGAGGGAGAGGGAGCCGCCCTCCCGATCCTGGCCAACGACCTCGAAACCGCGGCCCTGGAAGAAGCCCCGGACCTGGCGGACCAGGTAAGGCACATCCGGGGTATCCTGGTTCGGGAGGGAGCCGTGTCGGCGTCACTCTCCGGGAGCGGGTCGTCGTTCTTCGGTTTGTTCGACGATCACAAGCACGCCCGCCGGGCCCAGGCGGCCCTGGCGGCGCACGGCTTCGCGGCCTTTCGCGGCCGCACGCTCTCCCTCGGCCAGTATCGCGGCGCCTGGCGCCATTCGTTGGGAAACGAGGGGCGGGGAACCCGCTAAGGAGCGGACATCATGGAGATCACGGACGTCAAGGTCATCCCGGTGGACGACGAGAAGCTCAAGGCTTTCGTCTCGATCGTCTTCGATCAGTGCTTCGTCGTGACGGACATCAAGATCATCCACGGGCCCAAGGGGCTCTTCGTCTCGATGCCCAGCAAGAAGCGGAAGGACGGTACCTTCAAGGATATCGCCCATCCGCTGAACAACCAGATGCGGCAGTACCTGGAGGAGAAGGTCCTCTCCGTGTACAAGCAGCAGGTGGCGCAGCCCTCCGCGGCGGCGCCGGCATCCGCGACGGCTGCAACCCCGGGCCCCGAACAGACCCCTAGCGAGACGCCGCAGAGTTAGAGTTTCCCGGGCCCCCGGTTGGGGCGTGGCCAAGCGGTAAGGCGCGGGGCTTTGGACCCCGTAT
>DAINRN010000081.1:6910-10042 GCA_036741815.1 Acidobacteriota bacterium | reverse complement strand
GCCCTTCGCGTCGCGGCGCCCGGCGTCTCGCTTTCGGCCCGCCGCGGGATCGGCGTCGCCTACTGCGCCGCCTTCGCCCTCACGGTGCTGCTGGTGGACTCGTCGTACCGGACGATCGTGTGCTTCTACGCGCCCGTGGTCGTCCTGTTCCTGGTCGTGGCGACGCGCCAGGCGCTGCGGAGCCGCGACGCCGGGTGGACGCTGATCGCCGTCTCGTTTGCGGTATCCCTCCTCGCGGCGGCGGTCCAGCAGGCTCGGATCTCGATCCACGAAAACTTCGATCACAACGCCCTCTACCACGTGCTGCAGGCCATCGCGCTGGTCCTCCTCTACCGGGGATTCCTGTCCGCGGACGGCCCTGGCCCTGGCTAGGAGGGCTCCAGGACGCGTCAGGTCGTGCTAACTTCGAATCGGCTCCGGTCGGTTCGCGACGCTCGATGCCCCAGCTTTCCCTGCTCGAACACGGCGAAACGGTCTACCTGGACGACGCCTCCGGGCGGATCACGTACACGCCCGGGCTCGTCGAGCCGGCCACCGCGGACGTCTGGTTCGCGCAGCTGCGCGATTCCGTCGAGTGGAAGGCCGAGCGGCGGGTGATGTACGACCGCGAGGTGGATGTCCCGCGCCTGACCGGCCACTACCACCTGCCCTCGTTCGAACCGACCTCGACGCCGCCCGGCGCCATCCTGGAGGCAGCGCGGGAGGTCATCGCGCGGACCGGCGTGCCGTTCACGAGCGTCGGGCTGAACCTCTACCGCGACGACCGCGACAGCGTGGCACCGCACAACGACCACCTGTACGAGATCGTCGAGGGCTACCCGATCGCCCTCCTATCTCTGGGTGGGACACGGCGCATGACCATCCGCGCGAAGGAGCCGCCGCGCCGGGTGATCCACGTGGACCTCGAGGCCGGCAGCCTGCTCATGATGAGCTACGAGACGCAGCTCCACTACACGCACGGCGTGCCCAAGACGAAGCAGCCCGTCGGTCCGCGGATCAGCCTGGCCTTCCGCGTGAAGCCGGAGAGGAGCCGCGTCTCGACGGGCTTCTACAGCACCTGACCGACTACGTTCCGTCGGTGTCCTTGCGGCGAGGCGCGCGCCGAGCCGCGCCCATCGGCTCCCGGCTGTACATGGCGTACGAACTGGCGGCGTAGCGGGCCTTGAGGTCGCGTTTGGTCAACTGCTCGGCATGCGCCGCGGCGTCATCCCGGAGCTTCCGGGCCAGGTCGTTCAGGAACGAGTCGTCCCCGGCGTAGCCGCTGATGCGAGCGCCGGTCCGCGTGAGCCGCAGTCGGGCAGCTTCGAACTCGCCCTCGCGGTTCAAGCGGCCCGCCTCGCGGCGCGCGAGCGCGGCGTAGGCCTCGGCCACGGCGCGGTCCACGGCGCGGTTGCGCGGCTGGGCTTCGACCTCGCCGGACGGGGCGATCCTCCACTGGACGACAGCCTCGGCCTGCCGGCCCGACGCGCCTCCCAGGACGAAGGTCAGGCCCATCGCGGGCTTCGCTGGCTCGAACAGCGTGGGCGCCGCGAAGGAGACCCGCAGCGCGACGGCCACGTCCTGGAGCGACACGAGGTCGCCAAGGTCGATCACCCAATCGTCCCCGTCGCGGCGCGTCCGGTACGGGGCGATGGGCGCAACCGCGGCGAGGCTCGCCGGCCCCACCCGCAGCCAGGCATCCCGGAGCGTGACCTCCAGCGTTTCGCCCACCTCGGTCTCGATGATGGGCGCGATCTGGTCGGCGCGCGCCACGTCGTAGAAGTGACCCCCGCCCTCGTCGGCCATGCCGCCGAGCAGGTGCTCATCGAAGTCGTCGCCCACGCCAATGGTGCTCGTGACGACGCCGCGCTGCCGCAGCTCGGCGGCGTGTCGGCCGATCTGGGCCGGATCGACGATGCCCACGTTGGCCAGGCCGTCGGTCAGCAGGATGACCCGGCTGACGGCGCCGGACGCGTCGGCCGCGCCGACCTGCTCGCAGGCGCGCAGCCACCCACCGCACAGGTCGGTGCTTCCTCGGGCATCAACCTCTTCGATGGCGCGGACAGCGGCGCGCACCGTCTCTCGCGTCGCCGGCGCCGACGGGACCACCACGTCGATGCGGTCGTCGTAGAAGACGACGGCGAGGCGGTCGCGCGGCTCGAGGCGGCGGACGGCGGCGATGGCCGCCTCCTTGGCCAACCGGATCTTGTCCCCGCCCATCGATCCGGAACGGTCCAGGACCAGGGCCAGGTTGACGGGCGGACGCTGGCGCGCCGTCCCTTCCGGGGCCACGATCCTGGCCAGCACGTAGCGGGTGTCGCTCTCCTTGCGGATGAGCGGCCTGTCGGTCTCGATGTCGAAGCGCACGCCTGTCATTCTCGATCCTCCTCGAAGATCTGCCGTGCGAGCGCGAGCAGCTTCTCGACGCGGCGGTTGATTTCACGGGTCAAGGGGCGCCGGATGTGCAGCTCCACGTCGGGCGCGATGGAGAGGCGCTCCCACTGGGCGCGCACGGGCGTGGCGGCAGGCCGCGTCGCGTACAGCGCGGTCGATTCCGTGGCCATGAGTTGTGGGGCCCCCAGAACGGAGCGGACGTAGTCGACCGCGGACGATGGCGACGATCTGGGGAGCTTGCGGACCAGGCGACGGATATCCTTGTCGGGCAGCTCCTCCAACCGTTGCCGGATCACGGCCAGCGGCTGATGCTCGGCCTGGAGGTCACGGATCAGTCGCAGCCGGTCGAGGTGCCCCTGGCCGTAGCGGGTGGCCGGGCCCTGCGGCTCGGGAGCCGGCAGCAGTCCCTGCTGGATGTAGTACCGGACGGTCCGGGGCGTCACGCCGGCTTCGGTGCACAGCTCCTGAAGGTCGTACGCGCGGTCGCGGTCCATGGGCAGAATATAGCAGTGCTACGTTCTGCTGTCAAGATCGTTCTCTGCTCAGCCGCGCCCGGTGGTGCGTGGAAGGCGTTCGACCGGGGACTACTTGGCCCGGGTAGGGACTTTCAGCTCCGCCAGCCTGGCCACCATGTCCTCGCCCGAGGTGGCCGCCTTCACCGCCTTGTCGATGGCGGCGATGCGGCCGTCCTTGCCGATGTAGTACGTCCACCGCTGGGCGAACCCGCGCTCCGGGTGGACGACGCCGAAGGCGTTCGCC
>DAINRN010000081.1:0-6900 GCA_036741815.1 Acidobacteriota bacterium | reverse complement strand
CCGAGGGCGCCGAGCAGCTGACGGCCCGGGCCGAGAGCACGGTCGAGGCGGCCGGGTTCAGGACGCCGTAGGCCCTGGCCGTCTCCTTGGTCGGGTCGCCCAGGATCGGGAAGTCGGCCTTCTCGGATTCCGCGAAGGCCTTGTTGCCCTTCTCACCCTCGACGGGGTCCACGCTGGCCATGAAGTAGGCCACGTCGTACTTGCGGATCATGTCGCTGTGCTTGACCAGCGACTTGCACTCGGCCGTTCAACCCGAGGTGAAGGCCTTGGGGAACCAGGCCAGGACGACGGCCCTCTTCCCCCTGAAGTCGGCAAGGTGGTACGTCTTGCCGTCGCTGGCCGGGAGCGTGAAGTCCGGGGCCATGTCCCCGACCTTCAACTCGGTGGCCGGGGGCGCGTCGGCCGCTGCGGCCATCGCGCCGCCGGACACGATCGCGAGCGCCAGGATCGTCGAAGGGCGCATGAAGACCTCCTGGGGACGATCTTATGCCCGCCGGACATCATTCTGCTTTACTTTCGCTTTTTGTTCGGTTAGGATCGACGCCTCACACGAAGGAGGCTTGACCATGACCAGCCGCGAGCTGTGCCTCGATCGCCGGAAGCGCGAGCGCAAGGCGTTCGTGAACGTCCTGAAGGCCGTTCCCCAGGGCCGCCTGGACTACAAGCCGGACCCCAAGTCCCGCACGGCGGGCGAGCTGGCCTGGCTCATCGCCTTCGAGGACTCGGCGCTCGTCCCGCTCGTCGAGAAGGGACGCTCGGAATGGAAAGAGGTCCCGGGCCCGGGCACGGTCGCGGCCATGGTGGCCACCTACGAGCGCAACGCGGCCGCGGTGGACGCGGCCATCGAGAGGATCGACGACGCGGCATGGGAGAAGAAGGTCGAGATGTCCTTCGGGACGCCGGAGCCCTGGGCGGACACCCTCGAGAACTTCGCCTGGGGTTTCCTGCTCGACGCGGTCCACCACCGGGGCCAGCTCACCACGTACCTGCGGCCCATGGGCAGCAAGGTGCCGTCGATCTACGGGCCCTCGGCGGACGACAGCGGATCGTAGGCGGTCAGAGGAACTTCGGGTCCGGCTCGGCGAAGTAGGGCTTCTCGGCCTCGATGTGGAAGCGGAAGGTGTGGACGAGGCCGGGCAGGACCTGGACCGGGACCTCGTAGCGGCAGACGATCCGCCGCCACTTCGGTCCCGTCTGGATCTCGAAGTTGGACTCCCGGATGTGGGCGCCGAGGCCGCGCGCCGCGACCGCGTGCATGAGCCGGTCGAGGATGTCCGCGTCGTCTCGGACGGGGGCGCCGGCGATGCCCGCGATGTCGTCTGCGAGCAGGTGCCGGCTGATGTGGGGCGGGACGACGCGGTACATCGCGTAACCGACGACGAAGAAGGCGGCCAGGAGCAGCAGGCTGGCCGCGCGCCGTCGCGCCGCCCCCAGCCCGGCGGCCGCGTCGCCGAGGGCGCCCACCACCCGGGACCCTACGGACTCCCCGTGATCCGCCCGCCGATCGCGGGCCAGCTCTTCCACGAGCCGCTGCCGGCGCCGCGCGTCGAGGATCTCCCCGATGTGGGGACGCGCGGCGAGCGCCATCGCGTCCAGGCGCAGGGCCTCGTCCACGGCCTTGTCCACCTCGGCGTCCCGTCCGAGGGCGTGGAGGGCCTCGGCCAGGTCGAGATGGGCCTCGGCCTCCCCCGCCCTGTCCCGGGCCAGCTCCTGGAAGAGGGCCAGCGCCTCCTCGTGCCGGCCGAGGGCGCCCAGGGCCAGCCCGAGATTGCGATTCAGCTCGAGGTCGTCGGGCGCGAGGCGCACGGCTTCGCGGAAGGCCCGCACCGCTCCCGCCGTCCTCCCGTGCTCCCACAGCACCACGCCGAGGTTGCCGCGCAGGTCGGCCGCGGACTCCGCGTGGTCCAGGGCTTCGTGGAAGACCGTCACCGCCGCCCGCTGCCGCCCGAGGCGCGTCAGGGCGCAGCCGAGGCCGTTGAGCAAGAGGGGATCGTGGGGCCGGAGCCGCACCGCGTCGCGGAAGGCCGCCTCCGCGTCCTCGTACCGCTCGAGCCCCCAAAGCGCCGCGCCCAGGACGTAGTTGTAGTCCGGATCGTCTCGATTCAGGCTCACGGCGTGGCGGCAGACCGCGGCGGCGTCCGAAAAGCGGCCCGCGCGGAGGAGCGCCCGCCCCAGAATGTAGTGATAGTCGGGATCGTGGGGCTCCAGCCGGGCGGCCCGTTGGAACACCTTCAGCGCGTGCACGCCCTCGGCCCCGGCCGGCGACGGCTCCGGGTCGTCGTCCAGGGCGCGTAACCTCAGACGGAAGACAGGCGCCAGGCCCCGGCGCCCGGCGTCAGGTGCGGAAGCCGCGGTCACGCGCGAAGACCATGGCCTGGGCGCGCGTCCAGACCCCGAGCTTGTCGAAGACGCTCGAGAGGTGGTTGCGCACCGTCTTCTCGGAAAGCGACAGACGCTCGCCGATCTCCGCGTTGCTCAGGCCTTCCGTGACGAGCGACAGGACCTCGCGCTCGCGGGGCGAGAGGGCGCCGAAGGCGGGGTCTTCCCCGGCCGGCGGGGCCTCCAGGCCCATGAAGTCCAGGACCACGTCCTGGAACCGCGCCCACGCCGGCTCGCTCTCGAGAAGGATGTGGTTCTGCGAGTCCAGCTCCACGAACTGCGCGCCCGGGATGCCCGCGGCCAGGAACCGGCCCTCCTGGATCGGACAGACGGCGTCGTCGCGGGCGTGGATGACGAGGGTGGGGGCGCGGACGCCCGCAAGCTCGCTCGTGACGTCCACCTGGGCGCGCGCCAGGAGCAGCTCACCGGCGAGCGCGCCCGACGTCGTCTTCCGGCACAGCTCGTTGAGCCAGGCGATCTGCTCCTCCGTGCCGCCGGGCAGGAACCGCGACGTGAAGACCTGGCGGAAGGCGGGGTTGTCCCGTCCCCACCCCGCGCGCGCGACCTCGACGATGGCGTAGTACTCACGCTCCCCGTCGGGGAGGCCCCGGTGCGCCCAGCCGCGCGCGTAGCCCCCATAGAGAAGAAGCTGCGACACGCGCTCGGGGTGGCGGGCGGCGTAGGTCGCGCACACCGCGGCGCCGCTCGAGATGCCCAGCAGCGCGAAGGGTTGCGGCGGGCCAGCGGCGGCGATCACCGCCTCCAGGTCCTGGATCCAGCGCTCGAGCGAGAGCTCGCCGACGCTCCAGTCCGACATCCCGCAGCCGCGCTCGTCCCAGCGGAGGAAATGGAAGTGGTCGGCAAAGAACCGGATCCAATGCCGCCAGACGGGGCTCTCCCACTCGTACTCGAGGTGGCTCAGCCAGTGCGAGGCCTTGACCAGGCAGGGGCCGGCGCCCGCCTCGGCCCAGGCGAGCTGCAGGCCGTCGCTCGTCCGCAGGTACCGGATTTTCTGGCCGCGGGAGATCATCGCGGCCGGGTCGCCGCCAGTCGGGGCCGCAGCATCCACGCCATCACCAGGCCGGCGAGGGTCCAGCCGATCACCTGATCGAGGAGCGCGGCGCCCGTGAACGTCGCCGGGAACTTGTCCCAGTTCCAATACGAGACGCTGATGTCGGCCCACTCGAAGACGCCGAGCAGGCCGACCGCGCCCGCCCGCGCGAGGAAGGGCCCTTGGAGGCGGGTCAGGAGGAACGCGGCCACGCTCGCGGCCAGGATGTCCGCGAAGAGCTCGATCACGAACTGCGTCGGCGCCATCGGATCGCGGCCGCCCGGCTTCACGACGATCATCCCGGACGGCCCGCGGCGATACCGCTCGGCCCAGGCCCTCTCCTCCCCGGGCGTCATCTTGCGCGAGGGATCGAAGCCCGGAAAGAAGTAGAGTCCAGGCTCGGTGATGACGCCGCGGCTGGCCTGGGCCAGGCGCTCCTCGTTGGGGACCGACCGGATGCCGGCGGTGCCCAGGCCGAGGGCCATGTGGGACACCGCGCTCCAGAAGAAGACCACGATGCCGCCCGCGATGGCGGCCAGCACGGGGCGTCGCATGGACCGCCTCCTTTGAGGACCTCGCGCGGGAGTATACGCCGCCCGTCGGCCGCCGACCTCGCGGCCGCCGTGGACCGCACCATCCCCGACGTGGCCGGGCCGGGGTTGCGCGTGCTGTTCTGCGGGATCAACCCGGGCCTGTACTCGGGGGCCGTGGGCCGTCACTTCGCGCGGCCGGGGAACCGGTTCTGGAAGGCCATCCACCAGGCGGGGTTCACCGACCGGCTGCTCTCGCCCTTCGAGGCCGACGAGATGCTGGGGCGCGGCCTGGGCATCACCAACATCTGCCCGCGCACCACGGCCCGCGCGGAGGAGCTGGACCAAAGCGAGCTGCGGCGAGGCGCGCGAGCTCTGGCCCGGAAGGTGCGCCGGCTGCGCCCGGCGGCGGTGGCCTTCCTCGGCATCGGCGCGTACCGCGTGGCCTTCGCTCGCCCCCGGGCGGTGGTGGGCCCGCAGCCGGAGCGGCTGGAAGGTGCCCTGGTCTGGGTCCTGCCCAACCCGAGCGGGCGCACCGCGTACTACCTGCTGCCGGCGCTCGTCCGGCACTTCCGCGCGCTGCGCCGTGCCAGCATCACGCCGTCGAGGCGGCGTCCGTCTCCACCAGCACCTTCAGGACGCCCGGCCGCGCCGCCTCCGCGAAGGCGGCCACCGCGGCGGCCAGTGGGAAGCGCGCCTGGACGAGCGGGCGCACGGCCACGCGCCGCTCCGTCAGGAGCTGCAAGGCCGGGGCGAAGGGGCCGCATCGCGAGCCGACGAGGGTGACCTCGTCCACCACGATCCGGGAGACGTCGAGCGAAGTCCTCCCCGCATAGGTGCTCTTCAACACGATCGTGCCGCGCGGGCGGATCGCCGTCCGGGCCACCTCGAAGCCGTCCGGGTTGCCCGTGCACTCCACCGCCACGTCCGCCCGCCCCGGCTGTACCGACTCGGGCGATCCCGTGGCGATGCCCCGCTCGGAAAGAAGCCGCAGCTTGGCGGGATGGCGGCCGATCACGCTCAGCGCGCAGCCGGTCAGGGCCAGGCTCTGGGCCACGAGGTTGCCCAGCTTGCCGTCCCCCACCACGACGACCGTGTCGCGCGGGCCGATCGTCACCTGCTCCTGTATCTCGAGCGCGGCGGCCAGCGGCTCGGTGAAGACGGCCTCGTCGTCGGGGACGCCGTCCGGGACCTGGTGGAGGTTCGCCACGGGAAGCGTCAGGTACTCCGCGAAGGCGCCGCCCCGGTTCACGATCCCCAGGACCGTTCGCCGCTCGCAGTGCGTGCGCCGCCCCGCCGCGCAGGCGGCACAGCCCCCGCAGGAGGCGTTGATCTCGCCCACCACGCGGCGGCCCTGCCAGCCCTCCGCGCCGGGCGCGGAGTGGACCCGGCCCACGAACTCGTGGCCGGGCACGCCCGTGAACGGGTAGTAACCGCGCGCGAGCTCGAGGTCGGTGTTGCAGAGCCCCGCCGTCGTCACGCGCACGAGCGCCTCGCCCGGCGGCGGCACGGGGATGGGGAGATCGTCCCGCAGGCGGATCGCCTTGTCTTCGAGCCACAGCGCGCGCATCGGTCGCGCCCTATGCTAGCAAGGGCGATCGTGAAAGGCCGTACAATCCGGCATAGAGACCGGCAGTCATGCAGCAGGATTGGGTCGTCGTCGGGATCGACAACGGCGGCAGCTCGAACAACGCGACCGTGCTCCACCCCGATAAGGGCTTCCTGGTGGACCGCCTGGTCGAGCTGCCCAGCCGCGTGCAGGAGGGGCCCGATATCGCCATCGAGGCCATCGCGCAGGCCGTCGACCTGATCCTCCAGCACACCGCCGTCACCCGCGACAAGGTCCGCTCCGTCGGCCTGGACAGCCCCGGCCCCGCCAGCGCCGACGGTGTCGTCTCCTCGCGGGGATCCACGAACTTCGCCCACCGCGGCTGGTACGGCTTCGACTTCCGCGGAGCGGTCGAGCGGCGGCTGGGCCTTCCCGTCGTCTACAACAACGACGGCAACGCGGCCGCCCTCTACGCGCACCAGGTCTTCTTCGGCGCCGAGGCCCCGCGCCATTCGTCGGTCTCCGTGATCGTGGGCACGGGCCTGGGCGGGGGCGTCATCGAGCGCGGCCACATCGTCAAGGGAGCCGCGGGCATGGGGGGTGAGCTCGGCCACGTCCACATCCCCATGCAAGGGCTGCTCGAGGACGGCCAGCCCCTCCCGCACTGCAACTGCGGCTTCGACGGCGACGCCGAGAGCGTGGCCTCCCTCAAGGGAATCGAGCTGAACCTGCTGCCCTACTGGCTCACCCGCTTTCCGGGCCACGAGCTGGGCAAGATCGGTCCTTTGGCGCAGGCGGCCAAGGCCGTCCGCTCGTACGGCGAGAAGGGCGATCCCCTGGCCCGGAAGATCTTCGCCCAGCAGGCGATGGCCATCGGGCGCCTCTTCACGATCGCGGCCAACTTCACCGACCCCACGGCCTATTTCCTCGGGGGCGGGGTGGTGGAGGCGGCGCCGGAGTTCCGGGAGTGGTTCCTGGCGCAGGTCCGCGAGAGCACCTACCTGCGCGAGGAGCAGTCCCGGGTGGCGCGCTTCGATCTCGTCCCCGACCGGGACATGGCGGGCGCGCGCGGGGCCGCGCTGGCCGCAATGGAGACCGTCCCCGGGCGCTGACCGGATCGCCCTCCGCCGCCCTCCGATGAAGGACCTGGACGCGATCGTCGTGGGAGCGGGAGCGGCCGGTCTGGCCGCCGCCCGCGCGCTCTCCGATGCCGGCCGGAGGGTCGTGGTGCTTGAGGCACGGGCCCGCCTCGGCGGCCGGATCCTCACCGTCCACGACCGCGAGTGGCCGCTGCCCGTGGAGCTGGGCGCGGAGTTCCTGCACGGGCAGGCGGAGGCCACCCGCGCGATCGCCGCCCGCGCGCGGCTGGCGGTAGTGGAGCTGAACGACGA
>DAINRN010000080.1:916-10081 GCA_036741815.1 Acidobacteriota bacterium | reverse complement strand
TCGGGTAGCCCATCCAGCCGAAGATGTCGATGTTGTCCCAGCCTTCCTTGTTGTCTCCCCGCGGCGGGTAGTAGTTGATGCGCACCACGTGATGGATGTCGCCGTAGAGGTCCGGATAGAGCTTGGGCTGCAGGATGTGGTCCAGCACGCCCAGCTTGCTGACCTCCTTCGTCTTGAAGGACTCGGGATCATCCAGGACCTCGCCGTCGCGGTTGCCCAGGATGTTCGTCGAGTACCAGCCCTGCAGGCCCAGCAGGCGCGCCTTGAAGCCGGGCGCCAGGATCGTCTTCATCAGCGTCTGGCCGGTCTTGAAGTCCTTGCCGCCGATGGGAGAGCCCGTCTTCTTTGCGAGGTCGGTGAGCGCCGGGATGTCGGCCGACAGGTTGGGCGCGCCGTTCGCGTAGGGGATGCCGTTCTTGATCGCCACGTACGCGTAGATCATGGACGGCAGGATGTCCGCGTGGTTGTCGGCCAGGCCCTTCTCGAACTTCTCGATCGTCGAGTGGACCTCGCTCGCCTCGCGGTAGACCTCGGTCGACCCGCACCAGACCATCACCAGCCGGTCCAGGCCCTTCCCCTTCTTGAAGGTCGCGATGTCCTGCTCCAGCTGCTCGGCCAGCTCCTTCTTGTTCTTGCCCTTCTTCACGTTCGTCCCGTGCAGCTTCTTGACGTACGCGGGATCGAACACGGCGGGCCAGGGCTTGACCTTCTCCATGAACGGCTTGAGCGCCGACAGGTGCTCGTTGCTCAGCACCCCGGCGTTCTTCGCCGCCTCGTAGACGTTGTCCTCGAAGATGTCCCAGCCGCCGAACTCCAGCGAGGAGAGCGGGGCCAGCGGCACGAACTCGTCGATGCGCGGGCAACGGTTGTCCGTGCGCTTGCCCAGGCGGATGGTTCCCTGCTGCGTCAGGCTCCCGACCGGCTTGGAGAGCCCGCTGCGGATCGCCTCCACGCCGGCGATGAACGTCGTGGCCACCGCGCCCATTCCCGGCAGCAGGACGCCCAGCTTGCCCTGGGCCGGAGCGATCTCGCGGCCCTTGCCTTTGGTCATGGCTGTCCTTCCCGTCGCCGGCTCGGCCGGCCGTGAAAAACGAGATGCTATCACGCCGGGACGGAGGCCGGGCGTCGGCGCGCGCGGCGCCGCTTCAGGAGGCGGCGGTGGCGAGGCGGCCGGCGCGGGCCAGGAAGTCGAGCGCCGCCGCCGTCAGCTCGCGGTCGTGGCGCGGGCCGACGAAGCGTCCCTCCCCCACGTGGTAGTGGAGGATGCCGGAGCGCGCGAGGTGCTCCTCGGTCTCGAACGAGTAGAACATCAGGATGCGGCTCTCCTTCGGCAGCCCGCTGTCGTCGAAGAACCCGAAGCTGAGGTTACGCATGGTCACGCGCGGTCACCGGGAGAAGCCGCATCGAGGAGCACCTGCTGCACAGAGAGAGCGTGAACCGAACTCTAGAGAACCGGGGCGGACCCTGTCAAGAATTAATTCGTCCACGCGGGCGTGGGCGGAAAAGGATCGATCGTCCGGGATGTCCGTACCGCGGCCATTCTAGAAGTGCCATTAATCCGACTCGCCGGGCGTCAGGTCGATCACGGTGGCGCCCCATCCGCCCGAGGCGGGCGGCGCGTCCGCCAGGGAGGCGACGCCGGGCAGGGAGCGCAGCGTGCGGCGCACCTCGGCGCGCTGCACGCCCTTGCCCCGCCCGTGCACCAGGCGCACGCGCAGGATCCCCTTCTCGCGGCAGGCGCGGACGTACTCCTCCACCACCGAGGGAATATCGCGCGGCGCGAAGGAGTGGAGGTCCAGCTCGCCCGTGACGGGCACCACGAACGGCTCGTCCTCTCCACCGCTCAAGGGGCGACCTGCGCCGACTCGGCCTCCAGCACGGGCGCCAGCCATCGCTCCACCTCGCGCGGCTCCGCGCCCTTGCGCCGCCGGTAGTCCTCGACCTGGTCGGCGCCGATCCGGCCCACCGTGAAGTACCGCGCCTCGGGGTGGGACAAGAGCCAGCCGCACACCGCCGCCGCGGGGTGCATGGCGAACGTCTCCGTGAGGCGGATGCCCGTCGCCTCCTCCGCCCGCAGCAGGTCGAACAGCGCGCGCTTCTCGGAGTGGTCCGGGCAGGCCGGGTAGCCGGGGGCGGGGCGGATGCCCCGGTAGCGCTCGCGGATCAGCTCGTCCGTCGTGAGCTGCTCCTCCCTGCCGTATCCCCACTCCGCGCGCGCCTTCCTGTGCACGAGCTCGGTGAAGGCCTCGGCCAGCCGGTCGGCCAGGGCCTTGGCCATGATCGCGCTGTAGTCGTCGTGCTGCGCCTCGAACTCCGCCGCCACGGCCTCCAGGCCGATGCCCGTGGTGACGGCGAAGGCGCCCAGGTAGTCCGGCTTCCCCGTCTCCTTCGGGGCCACGAAGTCCGACAGGGCCTGGTTGGGCTGGCCCTCGGGCTTGCTGTTCTGCTGCCGGAGCGTGTGGACCACGCTGGCCACGCGCGCCCGGGCCTCGTCGGCGTAGAGCTCGATGTCGTCGCCGGCGCCGTTGGCCGGGAAGAACCCGTAGACCGCGCGGGCCGTGAGGCGGCCCTCCTCCACGATCCGGGCCAGCAGGGCCTGCGCGTCGTCGAACAGCTCCTTGGCCCTGTCCCCCCACACCTCGTTCTCGAAGATGCGCGGGTAGGTGCCCCGCAGCTCCCAGGTGGCGAAGAACGGCGACCAGTCGATGTAGGGCACGATCTCGGCGAGGGGGAAAGGGTCCAGGACGCGCGTGCCCGTGAACGACGGCCGCGGCGGCGCGTAGCTCTCCCAGTCCAGGCGGGTGCGCCGCCGGCGCGCCTCCTCCAGGGTCAGCAGCGGGCGCTCCGCCACCTTGTCCCGGTGCTGCCTGCGCAGGCGCTCCTGCTCCGCACGGTTCCGCGCGTCCAGGTCCTTCCGCTGCTCGGGGTTCTTGAGGGCCGCCGCCACTGCCACCGCGCGGGAGGCGTCCAGGACGTGCACCACCGGATGACTGTAGAAGGGCGCGATCTTCACCGCGGTGTGGGCCTTGCTGGTGGTGGCGCCGCCGATGAGCAGCGGGAGGGTCACCCCCTCGCGCTCCATCTCCCGGGCCACGTGGACCATCTCCTCGAGCGAGGGCGTGATGAGCCCGGACAGGCCGATCATGTCCGCCTGCCTCTCCCGGGCCGTCTCCAGGATCTTGTTGGCGGGGACCATCACCCCGAGGTCGATCACCTCGTAGTTGTTGCAGCCCAGGACCACGCCCACGATGTTCTTGCCGATGTCGTGGACGTCGCCCTTGACCGTGGCCATGACGATCCGGCCCTCGGTTCGCCGCGAGCCCGCCACCTTCTCCGCCTCCAGGAACGGCTGCAGGTAGGCCACGGCCTTCTTCATGACCCGCGCGCTCTTCACCACCTGGGGCAGGAACATCCGCCCGGACCCGAACAGCTCCCCCACCACGTTCATGCCGTCCATGAGCGGGCCCTCGATCACGGAGAGGGGCCGGCCGTACTTCTGGCGCGCCTCCTCCGTGTCGGCCTCGATGTGGTCCACGATGCCCTTGACCAGCGCGTGCGAGAGGCGCTCCTCGACGGTGCCCCGCCGCCAGGCGTCCTCCTCGACCACCGCCTTCCCCTTCTGCTTCACGGAGTCGGCGAAGGCCAGCAGCCGCTCCGTGGCGTCGGGCCGGCGGTTCAGGAGCACGTCCTCGACCAGCTCGAGCAGGTCCTTGGGGATCTCCTCGTAGACCTCGAGCTGCCCCGCGTTCACGATCCCCATGTCCATCCCCGCGCGGATGGCGTGGTAGAGGAAGGCGGAGTGCATGGCCTCGCGCACGGCCTTGTTGCCGCGGAAGGAGAACGAGATGTTGCTCACCCCGCCGCTGACCTTGCACAGCGGCAGGGTGGCCTTGATCCGCCGCGTGGCCTCGATGAAGGCCACCGCGTAGTCGTTGTGCTCCTCGATGCCGGTGGCCACGGTCAGGATGTTGGGGTCGAAGATGATGTCCTGCGACGGGATCCCCACCTCCTCGGTGAGGATCCGGTGGGCCCGCGCGCAGATCTCCACCTTGCGGTCCACGGTGGTGGCCTGGCCGGCCTCGTCGAAGGCCATCACCACCACCCCCGCCCCGTACCTCTTGATGAGGCGGGCCTGGCGCTTGAAGCTCTCCTCCCCCTCCTTGAGGCTGATGGAGTTGACGATGCCCTTGCCCTGCACGCACTTCAGGCCGGCCTCGATCACGCTCCATTTGGAGCTGTCGATCATGACGGGCACGCGGGCGATGTCGGGCTCGGATCCGACGAGGTTCAGGAACGTGGTCATGGCGCGCTCGGAGTCCAGCATCCCCTCGTCCATGTTCACGTCGATGATCTGGGCCCCGCCCTCCACCTGGTGGCGGGCCACGGCCAGCGCCTCCTCGTACTGGCCGCCGAGGACGAGGCGCGCGAACTGGGGCGAGCCCGTGACGTTGGTCCTCTCTCCGATGTTCACGAAGTTGGTGTCGGGGCGGATGGTGAGCGGCTCCAGGCCGCTGAGGCGCGGGTAGGGCTCGGGCGACGCGGGCTGGTGCGGCTTCAGGCCCCGCACCGCCTCCGCGATGGCCGCGATGTGCTCGGGCGTCGTCCCGCAGCACCCCCCCACGACGTTCAGCCATCCGTTCGCCGCGAAGCCGTGCAGGTCCGCGGCCATGATCTCGGGCGTCTCGTCGAACCCGCCGAAGGCGTTGGGCAGGCCGGCGTTGGGATAGCAGCTGATGAAGACGGGCGCGATCCGGGCCAGCTCCTCGAGGAACGGCCTCATCTGCTTCGCGCCCAGCGCGCAGTTGATCCCCACGCTCAGCAGCCCGGCGTGGGAGACGGAGTTCCAGAAGGCCTCGACGGTCTGGCCCGAGAGCGTCCGCCCGCTCTGGTCGACGATGGTGACCGAGAGCATCAGCGGCACGCTCCGGCCGCGCTCCGCGAAGAGGCGGTCGATGGCGTGGAGCGCCGCCTTGGCGTTCAGGGTATCGAACACCGTCTCCACCAGCAGCAGGTCCACGCCGCCGTCGAGGAGCCCGCGCGCCTGCTCGTGGTAGGCCGTCTCCAGCTCGTCGAAGGTGACCGCCCGCGCCCCCGGGTCGTTGACGTCGCGGGAAAGGGAGGCGGTGCGGTTGGTGGGGCCGATGGCCCCCGCCACGAAGCGCGGGCGTCCGGGATCCACGGCCGCCGCGGCGTCCACGGCCCGCCGCGCGGCCCGGGCCCCCGACACGTTCAGGTCGTAGGCGCGGGCCTGCAGCCCGTAGTCCGCCTGGGCGATGGAGGTCGAGTTGAAGGTGTTGGTCTCGACGATGTCCGCCCCCGCCTCGAGATACTTGCGGTGGATGGCCTCCACGATGTCCGGCCGGGTCAGGTTGAGGAGGTCGTTGTCGCCCTTGAGGTCGCGGGGATGGTCCGCGAGCTCCCGTCCCCGAAAGCCCGCCTCGTCGAGCTGGTAGCCCTGGATCATGGTGCCCATGGCGCCGTCGATGACGACGATGCGCTCGTGCAGCAGGGTCTTGATCCGGGCGGCGGCGTCGCTCATGAAGCAACGAGTGTACCAGGGACCTCCCGGGGGTCCGAGCCGTATGACGGGGAACTTGATCCCCCGCGGGCGACACGGTAGGGTGTTACCGATGTCCGCGGGCCCCACGGAGATCCGGCTGACCCTGGCCCCTCGCGGCCGCTTCGACGTCATCGACGTCACGGGAAAGGTCCAGGCGGAGCTCGGGGACGCGCTGGAGCGCCACCGCGGGGCCCTGTACTGCTCCCTCCATACCACCGCGGGCTACCTGGAGCAGCGCCTGGCCGCGCGCCTCCTCGACCACCGCGAGAGGCTCTCGCTGTTCTTCAAGGCCTTCGGGGCCGTTTTCCCGCCGGAAGCGGCCTACGCGCACGACAAGATGCACCTGCGGGCGGAGCTCAGCGAGGAGCAGAAGGCGGTGGAGCCGCGCAACGGCGACTCGCACCTCACCTTCATCGGCACCGGGATGAGCAACTGCGTGACCTACCGCAACCACGCGACCTCCCCCGTATATTTCATCGACCTCGACGGCATGAACCAGGGGACCTGCCGGCAGCGGCGCACGAGCGTGGTGGGGTACGACCAGGAGAGGGTGGTGCAACGCTTCCGCGTCACCGTCCCCACCTCACGCCACCCCATCGACGCAATCAACCTGGGCGACCCGCGGCTGGGCCTCTTCGCATCGATCGACGAAGCGCTGGCCCGGGCCGGCATCGAGAAGGCGCGGGTGGACGTCGCCCTCGGGCCGGCCGAGCGCAACGTGGGGCTCACCGTCAACGAGTACGAGACCCTCCTCATGCAGCACGACCTCAAGGAGGTCCTGCAGAACCCGCTGAAGTACGCGGCCCAGAAGGGCCGGCACATGCTGGACGACCCCCTGGCCATCCCGGGCAAGACGATCAACTACGCGCGCTACGACGTGGTCCAGGTCCTGAACCTGCTCATCGAGGCCTTCGGCGTACAGGAGTCGGTCGTCGAGCGGCTCATCGCGAAGCTGATGGCCGCGCCGGCGCGGCGCTTCCTGCGGACGCGGCGGATCTCCTTCCTGGCCTCCGATCACTCCGGGGAGGGCCGGTCGCGCGTCGTGCGCGGCACGTACCAGAGTCCGATCCTCGTACAGTGGCAGGCCGGGGAAGGCATGTCGCGCGGCCTGGAGATCTCGCTTGTCCGCCTCTCCTGATCCGGCCCGCCTCGCCGCGGCCGGGCCCATGCGCGTGGCCATGTACTACAGCCTCCGGGACATCCGCATCGAGGAGATGCCGGTGCCGAGCATCGGGCCCGGCGAGGTCCTGGTGCGCGTGCGGGCCAGCGGGATCTGCGGCAGCGACGTCATGGAGTGGTACCGCGCGCGCTCCGCTCCGCTCGTGCTCGGCCACGAGATCGCGGGCGAGGTGGCGGCGGTCGGGGACGGGGTGGCCCGCTTCCACGTTGACGACCGGGTCTTCGTGACCCACCACGTCCCCTGCGGCGAATGCCGGTATTGCCGTCAGGGCCACCCCTCGGTCTGCGACACCCTGCGCCGGACGCACTTCCATCCCGGGGGCTTCGCGGAGTACGTCCGCGTGCCGCAGATCAACGTCGAGCGCGGCACGCTCCCCCTGCCCGACGAGCTGTCCTTCGACGAGGGCTCGTTCATCGAGCCCCTGGCCTGCGTCGTCCGGGGGCAGAAGATGGCGCGGCTGCGGCCCGGGCAGACCGTGCTCGTCATCGGCAGCGGCGCCGCCGGCCTCCTCCACGTCCAGCTGGCCCGGGCCCGCGGCGCGGGCCGGGTCATCGCCTCGGACATCAACGAGTCGCGCCTCCGCGCCGCGCGCGAGCTCGGGGCCGACGCCGTGCTGCGGGCGGAGGACCTGCCCGCGGGCCTCTACGCGGTCAACGACCAGAGGCTCGCGGACCTCGTGGTGATCTGCACGGCGGCGGCGCCCGCCATCCAGAAGGCGGTGCGGTCGGTGGATCGCGGGGGGACGGTGCTCTTTTTCGCCCCCACCCCCGAGGGGGTCGAGGTGCCCCTCCCCCTGTTCGAGCTGTGGCGCGACGAGGTGGCGCTGGCGACGTCCTACGCCGCCGGGCCCCAGGACATCGGCGAGGCGGTGGAGCTCCTGCGGTCCCGTCGCGTCCGGGTCGGCGAGATGATCACGCACAGGCTCAGCCTGGCCGAGGCGGCCCGGGGGTTCGAGCTGGTCGCGAGCGGGCGGGAGTCGATCAAGGTCATCATCGACCCCACGCGCGGGAACGGGCCGGGACGCGGCTGATCAGCGCGCGACGGGGCGAAGCTGAGCCCCGCGGGCCCCTTCGAACAAGCCGACCGCCTCCTCCACGGACGCTTTGTCGTGGACGATCGCGCGCACGGCCCGGATCATGGCCACCGGCGCCGAGGACTGGAAGATGTTGCGGCCCATGTCCACGCCCACGGCGCCGCCGGCCACGGCGTCGAAGGTGAGCTGCAGCGCGTCCCGTTCCGGCGTCTTCTTGCCGCCGGCCACGATGACGGGGATGGGGCAGGCGCGGACCACGGACTCGAAGTCCTGGCAGTGATACGTCTTCACGAGGTGGGCGCCCATCTCGGCCGCGATGCGGCAGGCCAGGCCCAGGTAGCGGGCGTCGCGGGCCATGTCCTTGCCCACCGCGGTGACCGCCAGGACGGGCACGCCGTGGCGGTGCCCCTCGTCCACCAGGCGGGCCAGGCTCACGAGCGTCTGCTTCTCGAACTCCGCCCCCACGAAGATCGACAGGGCCACCGCCGAGACGTTGAGCCGGAGCGCGTCTTCCATGGCCACGGTGACGTCCTCGTTCGACAGCTCCCGGAGGATGCTGGACCCACCCGACACGCGCAGGACCACGCCGCGGGCCGCGGCGGGATCCACCGACGTGCGCAGCACGCCGCGCGTGAGCATGATGGAGTCCGCGAACGGGAGGAGGGGGGCGATCGTGCGGCGCGGCTCCTCCAGGCCGCTGGTGGGGCCCATGAAATAGCCGTGGTCCACCGCCAGCATCACCGCCCGCCCGCCGGGCCCCGTGACGCGGGCCAGACGGTTGCTCATCCCCCAGTCCATCGAGCGCCTCCCGGCCCCCCTGCGGCACCCGGGGCCTCCCAGAAGCTAACACAAGCCGCTTGGGCTAGAATCATGGGCTCGCAAGAGACAGGAGGACCGTCATGGCACTGCGCATTGGAGACGAGGCGCCGAACTTCACGGCGGAGACCACGCAAGGCAAGGTCAACTTCCACGAGTGGATCGGGGACGGGTGGGCCATCCTGTTCTCCCATCCCAAGGACTTCACGCCGGTCTGCACCACGGAGCTCGGCTACATGGCCAAGCTGAAGCCGGAGTTCGCGAAGCGCGGCTGCAAGGTGATCGGCCTGAGCATCGACCCCGTGGCGGACCACGAGAGGTGGGCCAAGGACATCGAGGAGACGCAGGGGGCCGCGCCGAACTACCCCATCATCGGCGACTCCGACCTCGAGGTCGCGAAGCTGTACGACATGATCCATCCCAACGCCATGGGCGGGAAGCGCACGGCCGCCGACAACGCCACCATCCGCTCGGTCTTCGTGGTCGGCCCCGACAAGAAGATCAAGCTGATCCTGACCTACCCCATGAGCACGGGCCGCAACTTCGACGAGGTGCTGCGGGTGCTGGACTCCATGC
>DAINRN010000080.1:0-906 GCA_036741815.1 Acidobacteriota bacterium | reverse complement strand
ACAAGGTGGCCACGCCCGTGAACTGGAAGCAGGGCGAGGACGTGATCATCGTCCCCGCGGTCTCGGACGAGGAGGCGAAACAGAAGTTCCCGCGCGGCTGGAAGGCCCCGCGCCCGTACCTGCGGATCGTCCCCCAGCCGAAGTAGCGCTTCGGGACGGGTCCCGTCCCGGGTCAGGGCCGCTCGGCGCCGGCCTGCGCCGGGCGCCACGTCGCGTCGGGGGCGTACCGCGTGATCCCCTTGGCCGCCGCCGGCGTCTCCAGGCCGAGGTCCTTCTCGTAGGCCACGCCGTCCTGGTTGACGATGAAGGTCATCACCCCCGACGCGTCGTGGTGCACCGGCCAGGCGATCAGCGCGAAGCCGCCCGTCATCTCGCCGGCGACGACGTACTCCTTGGCGCCGCCCTTGGCGCCCTTGCCCTGGCCCTCGAGGATCCGGAAGTAGTAGCCGTGCAGCGGGACCGGCTCTGCGCCGTGGCGCCGGTAGCCCTGCTCCGAGGCCTGGGCGACGAGGACGCCGAGCGGGCTGCGCGGCTCGCCGCGCCGGGCCGGCCAGTAGAGCCCGTTCTGCCGGCCGGGCTCGCTGGCGAAGCGCCGCGCGTACCGCCCCACGGGCCGGCCGTCGTGGCCGGTGGCGGCGTAGGCGCGCTGCGCGGCGACGTACTCGTGCAGGATGCGGATGACGGCCAGCTCGTTGCGCCCGATGCGGCGGTTCAGGATCTCCTCGCGGCCGGCGGCCGCGTCGAACGACCACCCCGCGGATCCCTTGACGAGCGGCACCGGGAACGGCCAGGCCTCGTTGCCGAGGACCAGCTCCTTGCGGCCGGGGCCGATGTCCCCCAGCCGCCAGCCCTCGGCCACCGCCGCCGCGAGCACCTCGCGGTTCCGCCGTCCGGTGGCCGCGTCGG
>DAINRN010000079.1:4166-10124 GCA_036741815.1 Acidobacteriota bacterium | reverse complement strand
CCGCGGTGGTCACGCCCGACTTGATCGCCCCCAACGGTCCTTGATCGCTCTCGGCCATCGTGCCGCCCATTCCTGTCCCGCCTGAAATCAAGCTATCACGTTCGCGACAGCGCCCCCGCCCCGGCGTCCGTGTTAGCCTTCCGGCCGTCCGTCGGTCATGGGGCGCGGGGGGACGGGATGGCGGCGCCGGGCAAGGACACCGTCGAGGGGCTGGTGGCCCGCAAGGACTACGCCAAGGCGCTGGAGCTGATCCAGGCGCAGCTCGAGCGGCGGCCGCGCGACGACCGCCTGCGCCTCCAGCAGGCGGACGTCCTGATCGCCGCGGGCCGGGAGAGGGAGGCGGTGGCGCAGCTCATGGCCCTGGCGGACGAGCAGGCGGCCGACGGCTTCGCGGCCAAGGCCATCGCGATCCTGAAGCGCATCGAGAAGATCGCGCCGGGCAGGCAGGACGTGGGGGACCGGCTGGCCCACCCCATCCAGGAGAAGGTGCGCCACGCTCCCGGCGGGCGGCCCGCGGCGTCGGCCGGGCCCGCGCCGGAGTTCGGCCTCGAGGAGTTCGACCCCGATGCGGAGCTGCCCGCGGCCGCGCCGGCCCCCGCGCCGGCGGTGGACGAGGACGACCTGGAAGGGCTCGACTACATCGCTGCCGCGGAGCCGGAGCCCGCGCCCGTCGAGGAGCGGCGGGCCTTCGTCTCCACGCCGCTCTTCGAGGGATTCTCGCAAGAGGAGCTGGTCGCGGTCATACGCGGGCTCAGGCTCCTGACCTTCGCGCCGGGCGACATCCTGGTGGCGGAAGGCGGACCGGGCGACAGCCTGTTCATCCTGGCCAGCGGGTCGGTGAAGGCCTTCGTGCGCAACCCCAAGGGCCAGTACGTGAAGGTGAACGAGCTCGGCGAAGGAGCGTTCTTCGGCGAGATCGCGGTCCTGACCGGTAAGCCGCGGACGGCCACCATCACCGCCGCCTCGCCGTGCGAGGTGCTGGAGCTGGACCGGGCCGCCCTCGACGCGATCACCGCCAGCCATCCCCGCGTCCGCGAGATCCTGAAGCAGTTCCACGAGCAGCGCGCCCAGGACACCGTCCAGGCCATGATCCGCAAGCGGGAGTGAGCCTCCGTTTCTCTTTGCCGCCCGGCTGGGTCGCCTCCCGGAGTTGGCTTATGGTGGAAGAAGGGGAGGGACGCCATGAGCAAGCTCCTGCGGGGCGTCGCCGCGGGCTACGGGGCGAAGAAGCTGGGTGGGGGCTGCTTCTCCACGATCATCATCTTCATCCTGCTGTGGTGGCTGCTCGGCCACTTCGGCATCTTCCAATAGGACGGGGGCAGTCTGTGATGCATCTGACCGGCCTCGTGCTCGCGGCCTTCCTCGCACTCACGCCGCAGTCCGCCGCCTCGCCGCGGCGGGTGCCCGTGGGCGAGTGGGGTGGCCCCCACGCCCGCCTCGACGTCCAGGAGAAGGTCGCGAGCCTCGAGCTGGACTGCGCCCGCGGCACCATCGATGGCGCCCTCCGGCTGGAGCGCGGGGGCCGTTTCCGGGCGAAGGGCCTCTTCAAGCGCGAAGGCGGGGCCGAGATGGCCCAGGAGGCGGCGCCGGAGGGCCGGCCCGCGCAGTACTCGGGGACCCTGAAGGGCAACGTCCTCACCCTCCACATCCTCACGGAAGACGAGCAGAAGCTGGGGCCGTTCACGCTCGAGCGCGGCGCCCGCGCCGACCTCGTGAAGTGTCAGTAGGCGTGATGATCCTCTCCCGCTCGCCCGTGACGGCGACCGCCGAACGGGCGGGCGAGAGGGACAGCCATGTCCCCGGCAACCCGGGGTAAGGCCTGCCGGGGGCTCCGGCGCTCTACTTCAGGTGCTTCGAGACGAGCTTGGTCATCTCGAACATGCTCACCTGCTTCTTGCCGGCGAACACGGCGCTGAGCTTGGCGTCCGAGTTGATCATGCGGCGATTCTTGCTGTCCTGGAGGCCGTTCTTCTTGATGTAGGCCCACAGCTTCTTGGCCACCTCGGTCCGCGGCAGCGGCTTGCTGCCCACCACCTCGGCCAGGGCGGCGCTCGGGTTCAGCGGCTTCATGAAAGCCGGGCTCGGCTTGCGTGTCGTCTTCTTCGCCTTCTTCTTAGCTGCCATGATTCTCCTTGTAAGAGGTTGCTACGTCTCGGTCGTGGGGTAACGCAGGGAGCATAGCCCGCAAGGGGCGTGGAGTCCAGCGCATACTGTCCATTTTCAGGGGGGGGAAATGATCGGTCGGCTCCGCCTATTTCGGCGGCGCGGCCTCCACGCGTGTCCAGACGAGCGGCTCGAACTTGCGGAAGTTGAGCACGTGCGTCACCGCGCCCTTTTGCGTCACGAAGATCCATTCCCCCAGGCTGCCGGACAGGACGAAGACGTTCGGGGCCAGGGGGATGAACTGGCGGAGCTTCTTGGGGTCCCGCCCGCCCCACAAGAGGCCGTCGCGCAGCTCCACCGTCAAGGTCCAGCCGTCCGGGAGCAGGCGGTAGGTCCCCACGAAGCCCGGCCACTGGTCCTTCGAGACGTCCTGCGCGGGTGGGTCCTGCGTGATCACGGAGACGTGCGAGGCCACCATCTTCCATTCCTGGCCGTCACGCCGGTACGTATCGGTGACCCGGTAACGGGTCGAGAGGCGCTGGGCGAAGACGGTCTCCCATTCGTCGGCCAGGAAGCGCACGACGGCGACGCTGTCGAGATGCTGGACGGTCAGCTCCTGGACCGAGAGGTCGCCCTTGAGGCCGGCGGGCAGCGGGCGCAGCTCCTCCAGGAACTGCTTCTTGCCCATGAGCTGGCCTTCCTCGGTGGTCAAGACCCAGTCCGGGGCCAGCACCCTGTCCCACGGGCCCTTGTCGCCGGTGGTGATGGCGTTCATCAGCGCCTGCTCGGTGGCGCGGAACCATTGGACCGGGTCCTCCGCCGCCGCCTTCGCGGGCTCGCCCTTCCGGCCTTGATCCGACGCTTGCGCCGGTCCTTGCAGGCCCGCCGCGAAAAGGATCGCCGCCGCCACCCGCCGGCTCACGGCACCACCACCGCGCGGTAGCGGACCTTGCCTTCCGCCACGCGATCGTAGGCGCGGCCGATGTCGTCCAGCCGGTAGGTCTCGGTCATCACCTTGACCTTGCCCGACGCCACGAGCTGCAGCGCTTCGTAGAGGTGCGACGGGTCGTTCTGCGACGAGCCGATGATCCGGCCCCGGATCCACATGATCGACGTGGGCACGCTGAGCGGCTTGGCGTCCACGCCCATGAGCACCAGCCGGCCGTCCGGTCGCAGGGCCTGGATGCTGTCGGTGACCGCGTCGAACGAGTTGCTCGTGGCGAGAATGACGTCCGCCCCGCCCGCCTTCTGGAGGGCGGCGCCGTCGGCCACCACCGCGTCGGCGCCGAGCTCGCGGAGCTGCTTCTCCTTGTCCTTCGAGTGCGTGACCGCCGTCGTGTGATGGCCGGTGGCCTTGGAATACTGCAGGCCGAGGTGGCCAAGGCCGCCCACCCCGACCACGGCCACGCGGTCGGTCGGCCGCGGCTCGGCCAGGCGGAATCCGCTGTAGACCGTGTAGCCGGCGCAGAAGATCGGCGCGGCCTGCTCGTCGGACAGGCCCTCGGGAAGGAGCACGGTCGCGTCCGCGAACGCCACCATGTACTCGGCGTGGCTGCCCTGGGTGTCCACGCCGGTGCCGATGGAATCCCGGCAGAACATCTTCTGTCCGCGCAGGCACCACTCGCACCGCCCGCACGAGGCCTGCACCCACGGCACGCCCACGCGGTCGCCGACCTTCCGTGTCCTGACCCCGGGCCCGATCGCCGCAATCTCGCCCACAGGCTCGTGGCCCAGCGTCCGCGGGAACCGCGTGGGTATCGCGCCGTGCGTGATGTGGACGTCCGTGTAGCACAGCCCGCTGGCCTTGATCTTGATCAGCACCTGGTTCGGCCCCGGCTCGGGGGTCGGGACTTCCTTGACCTCCCACCGCCCGTTGACGGCGGGGACGACGACTGCTTTCATGAGTGCCTCCTGCTCGGACTAGCTTACCGTGGTGGCGGCCGGGTGCGTCCGGCTCTCCCGCTGCACTACAATCGGCGCCTTCGCCGGCGCAGGTCACGGCCGGCCGAAGGGAGCCTCGATGCGCCTGTGGCGGACCCTGGTGCCGGTCACCGTGCTGGCGGCGCTCACGGCGGCGGCAGCCGACGTTCCGGCCAAGGCCGGCCTCGAGTCCTACTTCGCTTCTCGCGAACCGGGCGTGCAGACGGGTGGTGTGCGGCTCGTCCCGATCCGCACGTCGCGGGGCGCGTTCAAGGTCTGGACGAAGCGGTTCGGGAACAACCCGCGCATCCGCCTCCTGCTCCTCCACGGCGGCCCGGGGGCCACGCACGAGTACTTCGAGGGCTTCGAGAGCTTCCTGCCTTCCGAGGGCATCGAGTTCATCTACTACGACCAGCTCGGTTCCGCCTACTCCGACCAGCCGCACGACGAGGCCCTGTGGACGACGGCGCGGTTCGTGGACGAGGTCGAGCAGGTGAGGCAGGCCCTCGGGCTCGACCGCGACAACTTCTACCTCCTCGGCCATTCGTGGGGCGGGATTCTCGCCGCCGAGTACGCCCTGGCGCACCAGGAGCACCTGAAGGGGCTCGTCATCTCCAACATGATGATGAGCATCCCGGACTACAACCGCTACGCGAACGAGGTCCTGGCCGCGCACATGCCGCCGGAGGTCGTGCGCGAGATCCGCGAGATCGAGAAGAAGGGCGAGTACGAGAGCCCGCGCTACATGGAGCTGCTGCTGCCCAACTTCTACGCCAAGCACATCCAGCGGTTGCCGGAGTGGCCGGACGCGGTGAGCCGTGCCTTCGCCAAGATCAACAAGGAGGTCTACGTCCTGATGCAGGGTCCCAGCGAGTTCGGCCTCTCCGGCCGTCTCGAGGGGTGGGACCGCAAGGCCGACCTCCGCCGGATCGCCGTGCCGACCCTGGTCATCGGGGCCCGGCACGACACAATGGATCCCGAGCACATGAAGTGGGTGGCCGGCCAGGTCCAGAACGGCCGCTTCCTGCTCTGTCCCGAGGGCAGCCACATGGCCATGTGGGACGACCAGCAGACCTATATGACCGGCCTCCTCCGCTTCTTGAAGGATGTAGACGCGGGGAAGAGGCCGTAGCGCGACGCGTTGAGCCTCCGAGGCGTGCTCCGCCGGGTGGGGTGGCTGCTGCCCGGGCTGTTCCTGTTCATCCTTGCCCTGGAGCTGCTCAAGAAGGGCGCGGCCGCGGTCGGGCCGCTGCTTCGCGGGCTGGATGTCGGCGGTGTGCCCGGGGCGCTCGGCTTCGGCTGGATCATGGCGTGCGTGGTCCTCTCGGGCTCGCCCGTGGCCGCCATCGCATTGGCGCTGCTGGCGGCGCGAACGCTCAACACCGAAGAGGCCTTCGCCATGATCGGCGGGTCGAGGCTCGGGGCCTCGTTCGTGGTCCTGGTGATCGGCATGCTCGACGACCTGCGGAACCGGCGCACCGAGAAGCGTAGCGCGTACATCGGGGTGGCGGCGCTCGTCTCCACGGCGGTCGTCTACGTGCCGGCCCTGGCCCTGGGCCTCTTTGCCTTGCGCGCCGGCGCGTTCGAGGGCCTGCGCCTGGAGAGGTACGCCGTGGGCTCGCCGTTGGCGGCGATCTACGCGCCCCTCACGCGGCTCGCCGCGTCGGTCCTGCCCGCGGGCGCGCTGTTCGTGGCGGGCATCGGGTGCCTGCTCTTCGCGTTCCGCGTGCTCGACCGGGTCCTGCCCGACCTGCAGTCGCGCCCCACGCCGGTGAGCCTGGCGGGCCGGGTCACCTACCAGCCCTGAGCGGCCTGCGTGTCCTCGCGCGCCTCTCGCTCGCCGTCGCCCTCGTGGCGACGGCGAGCGGGGCCTCCGCGCTCGCGGCGGACCTCGAGGCGGGCCGGCGCAAGGCCGAGCCGTGCGCCGCCTGCCAC
>DAINRN010000079.1:0-4156 GCA_036741815.1 Acidobacteriota bacterium | reverse complement strand
TTCAGCCCTCCAAGAACCGTGCTGAACCACTACCATGCGCATCGACCGCGCGCTTCCCGACCTGCAGGGCCGGGAGAGCCCCATGAGCCAGGCCGGGCGCGTGGCCTACCAGCCCTGGTTCATGTTCGCCGTCGGGCTCGGGGTCACGGTCCTCACCATGTCCGTCTCCGTCTCGCTCTCGCTCCTCGTCCCCCTGGCGGCCCGCGGTTACGTCCGGCGCGAGAACGTCGTGCCCTACATCCTGGGCGCGAACATCACGACGTTCATCGACACGCTCTTCGCGGGTGCCGTGGTGGGCCACCCCGACGCCGTGCGCGTGGTGGCCGTGATGATGGCAACCGTCACCGCGCTCTCCCTCCCGATCGTGTTCGGGTTCCCGTACGCGTTCGAGCGGCTGGTGGACCACCTCGCTCGCGGGGCCACGCGCAGCGGGCGATCGGTGGCGTGGTTCGTGGGCGGACTATTCTTCGTGCCCTTGCTGCTGATGGTGCTCTAGCCATGATCGAGCCTGGCGCCGATTGTCTCGTCTACGTGGATCCCGCGCCTCGCGGCGAATGGGCGCTCGCCATGGCGGCGCTCCTGCCGGGCCGCGAGCGGCTGTCGTTCCACCTGCTCGCGACCGAGGAGGACGTCCGCGCCGATGCCGGCCTGCTGGAGAGGGCGCGGGCGCGCCTGGCCGGGGCCGGCGCGCTGCGTGAAGTGACGCGCAGCGGCCCCGCGGAGCACGCCCTGGTCGCGGAAGCCGCGGATCGGCGGTACGGCGTGCTGATCGTGCCCCCGGCCGGGCGCAACGCTCTCCAACGCATCCTGAAGGGCTCGCGCGTGGCGACCGTAGTGCGCAGCGTGGCCGCACCGGTGCTGGTGGCCCGGCGTCCGCCCCCGCGGCTGGGGCGTATTTTGGCTGCGGTGTCCGGGGGCCTCAGCGGCGCGGTGGCGGCCGCGGCCTCCGAGCTGGGCGCCGGCCTGGGAGCCCACGTGGACTATCTCCATGTGAGCTCCGAGGTGAGCCTTCCGTACGCCCCGGAGGAGGCGAGGCCGGCGGAGGTTGGCGCCCCCGACACCCTCGCCGCCGCGCGAGCGTCGCTGGCCGCCCGGGGCGTGCCCGGCCCGCTCCTCGTCCGCGAGGGTCTCGTGGTGGACGAGGTCCTGGAGGCCTTCGAGAGCGGCGCCTACGAGCTGCTCGTGGTGGGCGCGGGAGCCGGCGACGGCGGAGCCTTCGGCCGCGAGGACGTGACGGAGCGGATCCTGCTGGGCTGCGCCGGCTCGACGCTGGTGGTCCCGCCGGGTTGACCGTTCCCGCGCCGTAGCGCACTATTCGCCTCGGCCGGCCCCCTCCGCGATCCCCGGCCTTGACGGCTGGCGCCGATGAGCGAAGCGACCACCATCCTCAGGTCCTATGTCCGCCTCGTGGAGCGTCTCAGCGGGGCGGCCGCGGTCTCCCTGTACGTCCCCCCGGGCGCGAGCGGGGAGCGTGAGATCCTGCTCCACGAAGGGCGCCTGGACCCTCTTCCGGAGCTGGCGGACGAGGCCGCGGCCGCGGAGCTTCACAGCCGCTTCGGGGACGTGCACGGGGATCCCGACGAGGGCGCGCTGCGGCTGCCCAGCCGCGAGAGCGACGGCGTCCTCTACCGCATCCCCCTGGGCTGGGTGCTCTCGAAGGATGACGGCTCCAGTCCGGACCGCCGGAAGCGCGACGGGCGTCCGCGGGCGGAGCTGACGGCCTGGACCGGCTTGCGTTTCGACGCGGCGACGCGGGGCCGCGGGGAAGACGGCCTGCTGCGGTTCCCCAGCGCTTCCGACAGCCTGAGCGACGACCGCTGGTGGAAGAACTTCCTCGGCGTCGCCGCCGCCTTCGCCGCACATACGCGCACCGTTTCCCGGACGCTCTTCGATCAGGTCACCGGGCTGCCCCAGAGGCCGGAGTTCCAGGCAGAGCTGGACCTGGCGCTGGCCGACGCCACGGGGCGGCGGCTACACGCCGTCCTGATCCTCCTCGGTCCGGACAACTTCGGGTGGGTCAACGAGCGGCTGGACCGCCGCTCCGGCGACCTCGTCCTGGGGGAGATCGCCACGACCCTGCGGGCCAGCCTCCGCAGCCACGACCACGTGGCGCGCTACGGGGGCGCGACCTTCGCTGTCATCCTCTTCGACACCGAGCAGGGCGTGGGGCGCACGGTCAGCGAGAACCTGATCGCGCGCCTCGACGAGCAGAGGTACCACGGCGGGATCCTGCGCCTGGAGTTCAGCGCCGGCCTGGCGGTGACGGACGGGACCGAGGCCATGGACGCGCAGGAGATGATCCGGCGCGCGGACCAAGCCCTGAGCGCAGCCCGCCGGGACGACGCGGGGCGGGTGCGGATCTGGGAGAAGGGGTCGGACATCGAGAACGCCGGCAGCCTGGACCGGCTCCAGGGCATCTTCACCGGAGACAAGAACAAGGACTACCGCAACATGAGGCTGCTCATGGACTCGGTGGCGGTGATCGCATCGTCCACCGACCCGGCGGAGCTGGCCCTGCGCTTCACCGCGCGTCTTTTCGACAATCTGCAGGCGCGTCGCGTAGCCGTGGTGGAGTCGCGCGGCGGCTCCCTCGAGGTCCTGGGCGGGTTCGAGGGCACGCAGGGTGGCCGGCGGCCGTTCGAGGTTACCTCCCGGGACCTGGAGATCCTCAAGCGCAGCTCGCAGGAGGCGCACTTCGTGGCCGCCGGCGGGGAGCCGCCGGGATCGTCGGTCTACGTGCTGCCGCTCTTCCTGCAGGACCGCTGGCTCGGCGGGATCGTCCTCGAGGTCCCCGCGGCCTTCGACGACTCGGACCAGCGCTTCCTGGATGCCCTGGCCTCGGGCATGGCGGTGGCCCTGGACCGCGCGCGCCTGCTCGAGCGCGACCGCGAGCGCCAGCGGGAGGAGAAGGAGCGCCTGGAGGCGGAGGTCACGGACCTGCGCCGGGTGGTGCACGGCACGCGCATCGCCTATCGATCTTCGGCGATGGAATCGCTGCTCCTCACCGCGCGCAAGATCGCGCGCACCGATACCACCGTGCTCATCACGGGCGAGAGCGGCACCGGCAAGGAGATGATCGCGCGCACCCTGCACGAGCTCAGCGGCCGCAACGAGCGGCCGCTGGTGGTGGTGGATTGCGGCGCCATCGCGCCCACCCTGATCGAGAGCGAGCTGTTCGGCCACGAGAAAGGTGCGTTCACCGGCGCCCACACCCGAAAGCAGGGCCGGCTGGCCCGCGCCGAGGGCGGCACCGTTTTCCTCGACGAGATCGGGGACCTGCCGCTCGACCTGCAGGGCAAGCTGCTCCGTTTCGTCCAGGAGAAGCAGTTCACGCCGGTCGGCGGCGTGGAGGTGCGCAAGGTGGACGTGCGGATCATCGCGGCCACCAACGTGGACCTGCGGGCCAAGGTAACGGAGGGTGATTTCCGCGAGGACCTCTTCCACCGGCTGAACGTGATCCGCCTCCACGTCCCGCCCTTGCGGGAGCGGAAGGACGACATCCTGCACCTGGCCAGCATCTTCCTGCAGCAGTTCGCGGCCTTGTACCGGCGCCCGGCGCACCGGTTCACCGAGCGCGCGATGGCGGCGCTCATGGCCCATCCCTGGCCCGGCAACGTCCGCGAGCTGCAGAATCTGGTCATGACCTCCGTCCTCTTCTCCGACGGGCCGGAGGTGGACGTCAACGACCTTCAGGGCTTCCAGGCGGCGCTGTCCCCGGTGACGTCGCCTTCCCCCGGCGGGCCGGCTTCAGCCCAGGCCGTCTCGGCTCCGCTGCCGGCGCCGGACGCGGATGGCACCGCCAACGACCCCGCAGGGCGGCTGCGCCGTGCCCTGGCGCGCGAGGTGGCCGCCGCCGTGGCGGGCGGGGAGGCCATTCACCCGCTCGGGAAATGGCTGGCCGAGGACCTGGTCCTGGCGGCAGACCGTATGGCGGCCGGTGCCCTTCGGCGGGGCGCCGAGCTGACGGGACTGGCGGACACGACTTATCGTCGCCAGTTGAAGGGCGCGGCGGCCCGCCGCGCGGCCGGCGGGTTGCAGCGCTCGGCCACCTGGGCCGAGGTGACGTCCCTGCTCGAGGAGCTCATCCGGGCGCGGCCGCCGGAAACGGATGTCTGCCAGTGGGCCGAGGCGGGCCTTCTGGACGTGATCGAAGCGG
>DAINRN010000078.1:0-10124 GCA_036741815.1 Acidobacteriota bacterium | reverse complement strand
AGGCCATGGCCGCCGCCATCGGCGCGGGCCTGCCCATCACCGAGCCCTCGGGGAACATGGTGGTGGACATCGGCGGGGGGACCACCGACATCGCGGTCATCTCCCTGGCGGGGATCGTGTACTCGAAGTCGGTGAGAGTGGCCGGCAACGAGATGGACGAGGCGGTCATCCAGCACATCAAGAAGAAGTACAACCTGCTCATCGGCGAGCGCACGGCGGAGCAGGTGAAGCTGGAGCTGGGCAGCGCCTTCCCGCTCGACGAGCCCATGACCATGGAGATCAAGGGCCGGGACCTCATCGAGGGCATACCCAAGACCCTCACCATCACCGACGCCGAGATCCGCGAGGCCCTGGCCGAGCCCATCAGCATCATCGTGAACGCCGTGCGCGTGGCCCTGGAGCGCACGCCCCCGGAGCTCAGCGCGGACATCGTGGACCGCGGGATCGTGCTGACGGGAGGGGGCAGCCTGCTGAAGAACCTCGACAAGCTGCTCCGCGAGGAGACCGGCCTGCCCGTCTCCGTGGCCGAGGACCCGCTGTCGAGCGTGGTGCTCGGCACGGGGAAGATGCTCTCCGACTTCGACCTGCTGAGGAAGATCAGCCTTGACTAGCCGCCTCCCCGGACGGACCAGGTAGAGATGGCCATCGGGCGGACGGGTCCCGGGGTGGCCCGCGTCATCGAGGGACGCAAGAGCGGCTTCCTCCTGGGGGCCCTGGTCCTCGCCCACCTGGTGGTGATCAGCCGGCAGGTGGAGGGCGAGGGCGGGGTCTCCCTCCTGCAGCGCGCGGTGTGGAGCGTGCTTGTCCCGCCCCAGCGCGTGGTGGCCTCCGCCATCCAGGGCGTGAAGGGCGTATGGACCGGGTACGTGGGGCTGCGCGGGGCGCGCGACCAGAACCGGCGCCTCGAGGAGCGCGTGCACGCCCTGGAGACGCAGCTCGAGGCCACGCAGGAGCAGATCGGCGAGGCCGCCCGCCTGCGCGAGATCCTGGAGCTGCGGCCCATCCTGCCCTTCCCGACGATGACCGCCCAGGTGATCGCGAGGGAGGGCGTGCCCTGGTTCCGCAACCTCACCATCGACAAGGGGCTGAAGGACGGCGTGCGCCTGAACGCGCCCGTGCTGGGGGTGGGAGGGGTGCTGGGCCGGGTGGTGTCGGTGGGGCCCACCGCGGCCAAGGTCCAGCTCCTGCTCGACCGGGACTGCGGGGTGGGGGTGCGCATCGAGCGCACGCGCACGACCGCGGTGGTGGCGGGACAGATCTCGTTCGCGGATTCGGGCACGAGCGAACTGCTCATGAAGTACGTCCCGGTCCTGGCCGACGTGGTGGTGGGCGACGTGGTGGTCACCTCGGGCCTCGACCAGATCTATCCCAAGGGGCTGGTGGTGGGGCGGGTGCGCTCGGTGGGCAAGGGCTCCGGCCTCTTCAAGGAGGTCGCGGTGCAGCCTTCCGCGAACTTCGAGAAGATCGAGGAGGTCATGGTGGCCACCGCGCCGCCGGCGCCGCCCCAGCTGACCGAGTCCGTGCGGTGAAGGCCTTCTGGACGATCGTCGCCCTCCTGGTGGCGTTCCTCGTCCAATCCGCCCTCACCCACGTGGTGCCCCGCCAGGCCAGGATGGTGGACCTCTTCGTCCTCGTGCTCGTCTACTGCGGCCTCGTAGGCGGGGAGACCCACGCCATGCTGGCGGGGGCCGCGGGCGGCTGGATGCAGGACGTGCAGTTCGGCGGGGGCGTGGTCGGGCTCTCCGGGTTGACCAAGGTCCTGGTGGGCTTCGGGGTGGGCCTCTCGGGCACGCGCTTCCACCTCACCGAGCCGGGGCCCCGAGTCATGGTCCTGTTCGCGGCCACGCTCCTCGACGGGCTGGTCTTCGAGCGCCTGGCCACCGCCTTCGACGTCCGTGTCAATGCCCTGTCGCTGGGCGGCGTCCTCACGCGCGCCGCGCTCAACGCGGCCCTCGGCGGCGTCATCTTCTTCTACGTGGACCGCCACCTGGCGCGGCGGAGGCGCCCGTGAGGATCTACGAGGACCTGCGCGGCCTCCAGGGGCGCCTGGCCATCATCCAGTGGGTGATGGTCGGCCTCATGGGGCTGCTGGTGGTGAACTTCTGGCAGCTGCAGGTCCTGCGCGGGAAGTACTACCGCAACCTGGCGGAGAACAACCGCATCCGGCCCGTGCCCATCCCCGCGCCCCGCGGGCTGCTCTTCGACCGCAACGGCCGCGTGCTCGTCGACAACCGCCCGTCCTTCAACGTGGTCCTCACCACCGAGCAGACGGACGACTTGGACTGGAGCGTCAAGCGCCTGAGCGGGCTCCTGCAGATCGCGCCCGCGGCCATCCGCGACAAGCTCTCGCAGAAGAAGGGCCCGCAGTTCCGCGCGGTGGTGGTCAAGCCCGACGCCAGCGAGCAGGACGTGGCCACCATCGAGGCCCGGCGCCTCGAGCAGCCCGAAGCCAGCGTGGACCCCGTGCCCCTGCGGTCGTACCCGCTGGGGCAGGGCGCGGCCCACGTGCTGGGCCGGGTGGGCGAGATCACCGAGCGGCAACTCGAGTCCGAGGCCTACGCCGGGATCGAGGCCGGCGTGACCGTGGGCCACGCGGGCGTGGAGGCCGAGCACAACCGCCTGCTCATGGGCAAGGATGGCCTGCGCCGGGTGGTGGTCAACAGCCGCGGGGTGGAGGTGGCGGAGGCGGAGCGCCAGCCTCCCGTGGAGGGGCCCAGCGTCAGCCTGACCCTGGACACGAAGCTGCAGCAGGCCCTCGAGGAGGCCATGGCCGGCCGGCCGGGCAGCGCCGTGGCCATCGACCCGCGCAACGGCGAGATCCTGGCCATGCTCTCGCTGCCTTCCTACGACCCCAACGAGTTCGCCAAGGGCATCGAGCCCGCCGCCTGGACGGAGCTCAGCAAGGACCCGCTGACGCCGCTCATGAACCGCGTCATCCAGGGCCAGTACTCGCCGGGCAGCAGCTTCAAGATCCTGATGTCGCTGGCCGCGCTGCAGGAGGGCGTCATCACGCCCCAGACGACGTTCAACTGCCCCGGCTATCTGAACATCTACAACACCACCTTCCGCTGTCACAAGGTCGAGGGCCACGGCACGCTCGACCTGCGCCACGCCATCGCGCTGTCGTGCAACGTCTACTTCTACAACGTCGGCGTGCGGCTGGGCATCGAGCGCATCGCCCGCTACGCGCGGCTGCTCGGCTTCAGCCGCCCCTCGGGCGTGGACCTGCCCTCCGAGACGAGCGGCCTGATGCCCGACCCGGACTGGAAGCGGAAGGTCTACAAGGACAAGTGGTACCCGAGCGAGACGGTCTCCATCTCCATCGGCCAGGGCGGCGTGCTGGCCACCCCTCTGCAGATGGCGCGGGTGGCGGCGGCAGTGGCCAACGGCGGGCGCCTGGTGAAGCCCCACCTGATCAAGGCGGTGGCCGGGGTGCCCGTGCCCGAGCCCCCCGCCGTGGACCTGGGCTTCCACTCCTCGGTGATCGAGGGCGTGAAGGCCGGTATGATCGCGGTCGTGGCGGAGGGCACGGGACGGCGGGCCCAGCTGAACGGGATCACGGTGGCGGGCAAGACGGGGTCCGCCCAGGTCGTCACGCACGCCCGGCTGGAACAGGACAGGAAGGCCCACGCCTTGCAGCCCCACGGCTGGTTCATCTGCTTCGCGCCCGCGGAGAAGCCCACCATCGCCATGGCCGTGCTGGTGGAGCACGGCACGGCGGGCGGGCAGTCGGCGGCGCCCGTGGCCGGCCAGGTCCTGTCCCGGTATTTCGGCGTGCCGCTCGCCATCCCGCCCGCGCCCGCGCCCGAGCAGGACACCCCCCTGCCGTCGCCGCTGTCGCCGCGCGCGGCGCATTAGACCGTGCCCGTCGACCGCCGGCTCCTCATCAACATCGACTGGGTGCTGGTGGGCGCCTGCCTGGTGCTGTCCGCCATCGGGGTGGCCACCATCATCTCCGCCACCCACGCCGGGCGCGGCCTGGGCCTGGAGGTCAAGCAGATCTACTGGACCCTCATCGGCATCGTAGCCCTGCTCGTCTCCGTGACCCTGGACTACCGGCGGCTCACGGACCGCGCCCTGGTCCTCTACGTGTTCATCGTGGCCGCGCTCATCTACGTCCTCGTCCTGGGCCCGCGCATCCAGGGCACGCGGCGCTGGATCCTCCTGGGACCGGTGCAGTTCCAGCCCTCGGAGTTCGCGAAGCTGGTGGCGGCGCTGCTCCTGGCGAAGGTCTTCGCGGAGTCCAAGAGGGAGACGCTCGGGGTGCGCGACATCCTGGGGCCGGGGACGACCGTGGCCGTGCTCGTCCTGCTCATCGCCGCGGAGCCGGACCTCGGCACCGCGTTCTGCATGCTCCCGCCCTTCCTGGCCGTGGCCTTCCTGGCCGGCCTGCGCCCCAAGGCCATCGCCATCATCGCGGGCGCGCTCATCTTCTTCGGCGGCCTGGGCTGGCAGTTCGCCCTCAAGGACTACCAGAAGAACCGGATCTACACCTTCCTCGACCCCGCCCTCGACCCCAGGGGCGCGGGCTACCAGAAGATCCAGTCCCAGATCGCGGTGGGATCCGGCGGCCTCTCGGGCAAGGGCTACAAGAACGGAAGCCAGAGCCAGCTCGGCTACCTCCCCGCTCGGCACACGGACTTCATCTTCTCGGTGCTGGCCGAGGAGATGGGGTTCCTGGGCGTGACCGCCGTGCTGGGCCTGTACATGCTCGTGCTGTGGAGATCGCTGGAGACGGCCCGGGTGGCCCGCGACCGCGTGGGGGCCTTCCTGGCCGCGGCGATCACCGCCGGCCTCGCCTTCCAGGTCGTGTACAATGTCGCGATGGTTGCGGGGCTGGTCCCCGTCAAAGGGCTGCCGTTGCCCTTCATGAGCTATGGCGGCTCCTCGGTCATCTATTCATTCCTCGCCGTGGGTCTCATCCTCAACGTCCGGATGCGGCGTTTCGCCAACTGACCGTCGGCGTCGCCCCGACGCTCACCCCGAATCTCGATCGAGCCTTCCCCGCACGCCCCGGACCCCCGGCCAGCAGCGCCGGCGCGAGCGTCCGCGGCGCCTGACGGCACCGTGGGAGCGGCTCCTGGAAGGGATCCCCAATGGCCAAGGACCTGATCGTCAGCACCACCCCCCGCGAGACGCGGGTGGCCCTGCTCGAGGACGGCGCCGTCTCCGAGGTCTTCATCGAGCGCGAGTCCCGACGAGGCAACGTCGGTAACATCCACAAGGGGCGCGTCACCCGCGTCCTGCCCGGCATGCAGTCCGCCTTCGTGTCCATCGGCCTCGAGCGCGACGCCTTCCTGCACGTGGACGACGTGCTGGCGGAGCTCGACGAGAACCTCCTGACCCCCGAGGAGCTGGCCGCCCCTGCCGCCGCCCGCGGGGAGCACGGGCCGATCGAGGAACGGATCAAGGAGGGCCAGGACCTCGTGGTCCAGGTGGTGAAGGAGCCGCTGGGCCAGAAGGGCGCGCGTATCACCAGCCACGTCTCGCTGCCCGGGCGGTACCTGGTCTTCATGCCCACGGTGGAGCACGTGGGGGTCTCGCGGAAGATCGTGGACGAGGAGGAGCGCCGCCGGCTGAAGGCCCTCCTCGTGCAGGTCCGCGGGGAACGGGGCGGCGGCGGGTTCATCGCCCGGACCGCGGGGCAGGGGCGCGGGGCGGAGGATTTCCAGCGTGACGCGCGCTACCTCACGCGCACCTGGGACGAGGCCCGAGCCCGCGCCGCCCGCGAGGCGGCGCCCGCCCTGCTCCACCGCGAGCTGGGCCTGGTGCAGCGCCTGTTGCGAGACCTGTTGAGCGAGGACATCGCCACCATCCGCCTGGACAGCGAGCGGGAGTACCAGCGGACGGCGGACCTGGTGGGCGAGCTGCAGCCCGAGATGGCCTCGCGGGTGCGGCTGGTGGGGGGGTCCGGCAGCATCATGGAAGAGCACGGCGTGTCCATGGAGCTGGAGCGGGCCCTGCGCTCCAAGGTCTGGCTGCCCTCGGGCGGCTATATCGTGATCAACCCGACGGAGGCGCTGGTGGCCATCGACGTGAACACCGGCCGCTTCACGGGCAAGAAGGACCTCGAGGAGACCATCCTCAAGACCAACCTGGAGGCGGTGCAGGAGGTCGTCCATCAGGTGCGCCTGCGCGACCTGGGCGGGATCATCGTGGTTGACTTCATCGACATGGAGGAGCGTCGGAGCCGCCAGAAGGTGATGACCGCCCTGGAGGCGGAGCTGCGGCGCGACCGCTCGCCCTCGAAGGTGCTTTCCGTCAACGAGTTCGGCCTCGTCATCCTGACCCGCAAGCGCGTCCGGCAGTCGCTGGGGCGGACGCTGTGCCAGGAGTGCCCGTACTGCGCGGGCAGCGGCATGATCAAGAGCGCGGCCACCGTCTGCTCGGAGATCTACGACGAGGTGAAGAAGATCGCCGTCGGCGTGCGGGGGCAGGGGCTGCGCCTGCGGGTCAACCCCGAGATCGCCCGCGCCCTGGAGGCCGAGGAGTCCTCCGTGCTCACCGACCTGGCCGCCCTGGTGGGCCCGCGCATCACGGTGCAGCCCGATCCCCTCCTGCACCAGGAGCAGTTCGACGTGGTGGCCTCGTGAACGACGCCCCCCCCGGGCCCGCGGCGCCCGACCGGGAGGTGGAGGCCTACGTGGAGGCCATCGAGGAGCACCTGCGCGCGCGCCGCGGGGTGGACCACATCCTCTCCCCACGCGACTTCGCGCAGGCGCGCGCCTGGCACCAGGCCGGGGTGCCCCTGGCCACCGTCCTCGTGGGCATCGACCGCGCCTTCGACTCTGGCGCCGACGTGACCTCGCTGGCGTTCTGCCGCCGGCGGGTGGAGGACCTGGTGGCCGCGGGACCCCGCCCCGAGAGCAGGCCCAGCCCCCCGTCGGAGGGAGTGCCGCTGGATGAGGTGGCCCGGATCCTCCAGCTGCTGCTGGACCACCTCTCAAGGCTGCGGCCCCAGGCCGGCGCCTTCGAGCCCCCGCTGCGGAGGATCCGGGAGATCCAGGACCTGCTGGCGGTGGCCACCCGGCCCAATTACGACTACCTGCGCCTCAAGCTGCGCGAGATCGACGACGATGTCTCCGCCGCGGCCGTGCAGGCGCTGCGGCCGGAGGAGCTGGAGGTCTTCCGCGGCGAGGCCGCGCGCGCGGTCGAGCGGCACCGCGGGCGCGTGGACGACGCGGCGCTCGAGGACGCCCGCGCCCGCTACACCCTGCAGCGCGCGCGCGAGCGGTTCGACCTTCCCCGCGTCTGCCTGATCTGAGCGGGGTCAGCGCCGCCGGCGGGTGGCGAGGTGCTGCTCGCGCAGGGCCATGAGGCCCTCGTTGAGCATGGCCCCCTTGCGGTCACCCAGCAGCTCCCGGGCCAGCTCGGCCTCCACGTCCAGCAGGCGGTCCAGGCCCCGGACGTAGCCGGCGATCTCGCGCGTCAGGACGTTGCGGCGCAGCCCGATGGCGTCGAGCTCGCCCGCGGCGTCCACCGCCACGCCGTCGAAGAGGCCGGGGTGCTCCACCGCCACCCGGACGAAGGCGCGCTCGAAGAAGCCCATCGCGCTCTCGCCCAGCTCGCGGGTCACGAGCTCGTAAAGGAAGCGGTGCCGGGCGTTGAAGCCCTCGATCTCGCGGGCCACGGAGGCGCCCGCGGCTTCCGCGTGGGGCTGCGTCTTCTCGAGGTGCCGCTGGCCCTCCACGGTGTCCTGGGGCACCCGGTCGAGCACGCCCGTCACCCACAGGCCCCAGACCGCCCGGCAGATCTCGAAGTCCGACTGGCGGGAGCTTGCGCAGACCTCCTCCAGGGAGGGCGTCCCGTCGAGCAGGGCCACCAGGCTGAGCTCATCCTTGGTGAGGGACATGGATTCCAGGATGGCGGTGGAGTCCGGGGACGGGGTGTACCGCTGGTCCAGGGCCCCCGCCCCCGCCTGGATGCGGCTCCACCGCTCCACGCGGCGGATGCCCTCCATGAGGATGTCCTCGGTGGGCATCCTGAGCAGGATCACCTCGCGCGAGGGGAGGTCCCCCTCCACGAACTCGTAGGAGCCTTCCTCCCAAAGGAAGAGGCTGTACACGATCTCCTGGACCTGCTCGGTCACACCCTGCACGAGGTCGCGCGAGCGTATGGCGCCGCGCTCGACGAGGACAGTGCCCTGCCGCCGGCCCTCGCGGATGCCCCGCACCGACTCCTCGAGGTCGCGGTAGCTGATGAGGCCCTTGCGCAGGAGCATCTCGCCCAGCCGGTCGTCGGGATCGGTCGAGGTCGCGAAGATGAGCCGGCCATCGGACAGGTAGACCGTCTTGATGGTGCGGCCCCGCGTGAAGCGCAAGGGCCCGGTCTTGTCCTCGCGCACCAGCGCGCGCAGGATGGCGGGCACTCCCACCTGGTCCAGCGAACCGCGGGGCGGAACCATGGTCAGCGCAGCCCGTGGCGCCGGAGATCGACGCGGCCGCTGCGGAAGGCCACGCCTTCGGCGAGAAGGCGCCGGCGCTGAAGCGCCTCGCCGCCCCCCGCGCGGGGCGAGATGCGGCCGCCCGCGCCCACCACGCGGTGCCAGGGCACGCGGGCGGCCAGGCCGGGGCGGAGGGCACGCAAGGCCCAGCCCACGGCGCGCGCGCCGCGGGGCGTGCCGGCCAGCAATGCCACCTGCCCGTAGGTGGCCACGCGCCCGCGTGGGATGCGCCGCACCGCCTGGTACACCCTCACGAAGAAGCCCGCCGAACGAGGCAGGATGCGCCTACCGGGGGGGCGGAGTGGGGGATGGCGCGGGCTCGGGCACGACGTGCTCGGGCCGGGCCTGGGGCGTGGTGCTGATCTCCGCCTCCGGGGCCGCAGCGGGGGCGGAGGGGGCGGCGCCGGCAGGGACGGTGGCGGCAGGCCCGGCGTCGCCGGAAGGGGCGTCGCCGGGCATCTCGAGCCCCGGCCCCGAGGGCACCGTGGCCTGCAGCGGGACCTCGCGCACGCGGATGTCGATGATCGCCGCCTTGCGCAGGCCTTCCATGTAGGCCTCGTACTCCCGCTCCGTCCGCTCGGTGGAGAGGCGCTTCTGTATCTCGGCCTTCACGTCCTCGAACGGCACCTGCGTCGGCTCCGTCTTCTCCACCAGCTTCAGGATGCGGAAGCCCTCGGGCGTGGGCAGGGGATCCGACACCCCGCCCACGGGCAGGGCCCGGGCCGCTTTCTCGATGTCGGGGGTGAGGTCCCCGTGGCTCACCCGGCCCAGGTCGCCCCCCGCGGCGCGCGTGGGCGCCGCGGAGTAGGCACGCGCCAGCTCGGAGAAGTCCTCGCCCGCGCGGGCGCGGCGCACCAGGTCGCTGGCCAGGGTGGTGCTGCCGGTCTCCGTCTTGACCACGATCTCCTGGAGGTGCAGGCTGCCCGGGCGGTCGTAATCCGCGCGGTGCGCCTCGTAGTCGGCGCGGACCTCGTCCTCGGTCACGGCGATCTTCGACTCCAGCTCGTGCGAGAGCAGCTGGCGCTTCATGATGGAGCGCTCGATGTTCCGCTTCAGGTCGTCGACCGACATCCCCTCGCGGCGCAGCTGCTGCTGGAGATCGTCGTCGCTCGCGATGTTGTTCTCCTTCTTGATGCCGTCGATGATGTCCTTGATGTAGTCGGGGCGCAGCCGCATCCCCTTCTCCTGGGCCTCCTGCACGAGGAGCAGGTCGTCGACGGCCTCCTGGAGGATGCGGGCGTTGTTCTCGCGCAGGAAGCGCTCGATGCGGTCGTCCGTGTTCAGGCCCGCGGCCTGCACCGCGGCCACCTGCCGGGCCTGGAACTCGGAGAGGGTGACGATGTCCCCGTTCACCTTGGCCACCACGCGCTCCAAGATCTCCGGGGAGGCGGCGGTGGCCAGGAAGGCGCTAAGAGCGGGGAGCAGTAGGTTCCGCAGTCTCATGGTTCACCTTGGCCCGCGCCATCAGCGCCCGCACGAACTGCCGGGAGGCCTCGTCCGACTTGCTGCGCAGGAGCTCGGCCCGGATACGCTCGCGCGACTCCTCGAGCGTGGGCTCCCGCCCCGGTTCCCGCCGGTCCACCCGCACCACGTGCCACCCGAGCGACGTCTTGGCCACGTCGCTGCCCGTGCCGGGGGCCAGCGCGAAGGCCACCCGCTCCAGCTCCGGGGGCAGCTCGCC
>DAINRN010000077.1:9419-10180 GCA_036741815.1 Acidobacteriota bacterium | reverse complement strand
CCCGTCCCTCGTCCTCCAGGCGGGCGATCCGGGCCATGAGGTCCTCCTGCTCGGCGGCGGTCATGAACTTGTACAGGATGTCGAAGGCCAGGCCCGTGGTGTGGGGCGCGGTGGAGATGGTGGTGGCGTTGGGGTTGCCGGCGCGGCCCAACCGCGCCTGGTACTCCTCGGTCCGCACGAGCGAGGTCACCGGCAGCGGCCGGCCGGACGCCGCCTTGTACTCGTGGGCGATCTGCAGGATGACCGCGCGGGCCTCGGGTCGGATGAAGCTCAGGAGGCGCGCCTTGAGCGCGCGCCGGTCACGCGGATCGGCGAGGTCGTACCGCTGGTCGCCCAGGCTGGCCGCGAGGTCGGCCAGGGGGCGGTACTTGCCCACGAGGAGGCGCCGGCGATCGTAGTCCTGGTAGTACCAGGCCAGGAGGTCCTGCTCCTTGTGGACGTCGGCGATCTGTTTCTCGCCGGCCCGGATGCGCTTGAGCAGGACCGCCCGCCGCCGCTTCTGCGCGGCGGGGACGCGAAGCCGCTCCCCCCTCCACAGCTCGACCTGCGCGGCCACCGGCTCGATCGACGCCGCCAGCCGGTTGTACTCGTCCTCGAACTCGTCGTACCCGGAGAGGAGCGGCACGTCGGCGTCCCGATTGGCGTGGTAGTGGGTGAAGGGGGCGTCGCTGGCCGTCGCCCCTACCCCGTAGAGGACGTAGTCGTCCCCGAACGGCTTCATCTCCACGAGGCCCCCGTCGTGGATGAGCTGAACGAGCTCG
>DAINRN010000077.1:3357-9409 GCA_036741815.1 Acidobacteriota bacterium | reverse complement strand
GCTCGGCCCAGTCCTGGGGGGTGGGCAGGTCCTGCTCCTTGGACTCCGCGACCTGGATGGCCAGGAAGCGGTGGCGGTTGTCGTAATGGCGCAGCTCCGGCGGGACCTCCACCCTCGCCTGGCGGCCCACCGGCTCGTGGCGATCCTCCTCGACCTTCAGGGCCGCGGACCTCCACGTCTCCACCTGCGGCGGCGGAACGTTCGGGGGCGGGGACTCCGCGGGGGCCGTCTGCTCCACCGTCTCCTTCCGGCCGCAGGATGATGGGACGAGCGCAAACAGGCCCACCGTGAGCGCGAGCGCCCCTCGTCCGGCGGCCGTCTTCAGGCGGGTAGACATCTCCAACGGTCTGAAAGAGCAAATCCGGGGCCAGGCCGCCCGTGTCGGGCCCTTTTTTGTCGCATTCACGGCATCCGAATGACCGCTGCTGTGCCGAGAGCTTGGCGGGGATCGTGCATTAAGCTGGAAAAAGCGGAGGACATTCGACATCCATGGGTATTTCCCTGCGGCCCGAGCTGCTCCGACGTTACAAAGACCTCGCGGCCCTCTTCATCAAGTGCATGTGAAGGTGGACGCCATCGACGAGAAGCTGCTCATCGAGGCCTCGGATATCCCGGCCTGGCCATCCTCTTCTTCCTGGCCGCCGCGGGCGGCGGCGTGGCCCTCATGTGACCATCCTGCTGTCTGACCGCAGGGGCGCGAAGAAAGCGCACGGCCGAGAAAGAGCTTGACGCCGGGGGGCCAAAACGGGCACGGTAGCCCTGCGGTCATGAAGCCAAGGCCCCGCCGCGCGACGACGGACGTCAGCTCCCGCAGAGCGCCGCGCCTGCCTCCGGTCTACGAAGGACGCCGGTCGGAGCTCTCCGCCACCGCCATCGCCGCCGAGGCGCTGCGCACGGGCATCCTCCCCGCCACGGCTCGCCGCCGCGAGGCCATACCGCGCGACGAAGCCATGCGCGTGGGCGACCCCGACGACAGCACGCTGGCCAACGAGTACGTGGGCGAGGAGACGCCGGGCGGCAGCTCGCCGACCCCCGACCAGAACGACGTGGACGACATCGGCCGCGCCTACGGCCTGCAGGAAGAGGACAGCGGCGCGCTGCGCAGCGGGGCGGAGGTCCTGCAGCGCCGCGACCGGTGGCGGTCCGAGCTGATGCCGCCGCGCAAGCCCCAGCCCTGACCGACCCGCCGCGGGACCCCGAGACGGCGCCGCCGTTCCCCACGAGCCTCTGCCACTCCTGCGCGGCCCCGCCGCGCTACGTGAGGTCCGACCGCGGCGCCGTCTTCATCTATTGCCCGATCTTCAAGCGCTACCCGCCCCAGCCCGTCGCGGCATGCCCGCGGTTCGTTCCCGTCCCCGGCCGTCCGCCGGCCTGACCCGGCTTCGGCGCGTGGCGCCTACCAGCGCGGCGGCTTCGCGAAGCCCGCGTCGCCGGACTCGCGCTCGCGCAGCCGGTCCCGCGCCGCCCATGGCGCGGGCAGGATGCCGAGGGCGCGCAGCGCGGACGCGTACTCGTAGCGCAGGGCGACCCTCTCGGCGGGCGACGCCTCGGGCTCGAAGTCCACGAGCATAGCGGGGTCCGTCTCGCGCGCGCCCCAACCGGTACCGGGGTAGCCGCCGGCCGGCGGCACCGTCGCGGGCGGACCCTTGCGGGCCAGGCCTTCGTCGCGCGCGGAAGCCGAAGGGCGATCGCGGCCGTCGTCGCGCTCGGCCTTCCCGGCGTTCTCCGCCTGCTCTTCCGCGGACCGCTTCGCCGACTCGTCGCGCGCGCCGCTGCTCTCGTACGGATCGGTGCGGTAGACGGGGTCGGGCCGATAGACGTACGGCCGCGGCCGCTCGCGGTACACCGCCACCTCGATCCAGCCCATGCGGGAGTTGGCCTTACCGGAGCGCGCGGCGTAGGAGGCGCGCTCGTCCACGAACGTGAACCGGCGGACGTCGTCGAGCGACGTGCGCCAGCCCTTGACGGAGGCGGAGCCCCACGCGTCGAGGACGTACATGCGGGGGCCCGGGCGGGATCCGGCCCAGGGCGCGCGCTCGCGGTCCCCGCTGATGGCGTTCAGCCCGTCCACGGTGAGGACCACGCCGAGCCGCTCGTGGGTGCGGTTGCCGATGGTGACGGCGTACCGCTCGCCCTCGCGGGCCTCCAGGTAGAAGCGGCCCGACCCGTCGGGCGCGGGGTAGAGGGGCACGGACCGCCCCTCGGCTTCCACGCTGACCGAGACCAGGGAGCCGGGCGACTCCCCGTATGGGCTATGGGCGCAAGCGGGGACGGCCGCCAGGACGCCGGCCGCCCCCAGGACCGTCGCGACCAGGGATGGGCGCATGACACCTCCCGAGACGGACCGCGGTGCGCGGTCCTCACGCCCGATACGCGGGAGGCGCCGTCCCTATTCCGTCTTCGAGGCCTTGTCCGTCACTGTGCGGGCGGAGACGCCGGCGTGTCCTTGCGTGTCTCGAGGTTGATGGACACGTAGACCTCGTCGCCGAGCAGCACGCCGCCGGCGTCGAGGGCGCGGTTCCAGACGATCCCGAAGTCCTTGCGGTTCAGCGTGACCGCGGTCTCGAAGCCGGCGGTGTCCTGGCCGCGCATGTTCTTCATGAAGCCGAGGAAGGTCACGGGCAGGGTGATCTCCTTCGAGACCCCGCGCATGGTGAGCGTGCCGGTGACGTCGTAGGCGTCCTTGCCCTTGGGCGTCATGCGGTTGCTCTTGAAGGTGATGGTCGGGTGCTTCTCCACGTCGAAGAAGTCGGCGCCTTGCAGGTCCTTGTCGCGGGTCGCGTTGGCGGTGTCGATGCTCGCGGCCTGGATGGTCAGCTCCACGGACGAGGCCTGTGGCTTGGCGCGGTCCGCCTCGATGCGTCCCTCGAAGTCCGTGAAACGGCCGCGCACCTTCGTCATCATGTGGCGGATCTGGAAGCCCACCTCGGAGTGCCCCTTGTCGATCACGAAGGTCTCGGCGCCGCCCAATGCGGGCGAAGCGGCGAGCACGGCGGCCAGCGCGACGGCTCTACGGGTCATGTGTCCTCTTTCCTTTCAGGGTGGTCATCGTTGACAAGCGGAACGGCACGCTCCTAGGATACCCGCAGCAGCCTAAACCGTTTCGGCGGTGCGGGGGACCCAGGGTGGCGCGAAAAGGCGCCACGGGGGCGCATCCAGGCCGTGGCCTGGTAGGGGATTCCAAACCCGAGCCCGTCAGCTAACCCCGCCGGCGATTGGAAGGGATGTCGCAAGCCTCCTCAATCGGGTCCCTCAAGCAGCTCCTGGTCGGGAAGCCGATTCCTTCCCACCTGGCCCACCACGAGCGCCTGTCGAAGGTGACGGGCCTGGCCGTCTTGTCCTCGGACGCCCTCTCGTCCGTGGCCTATGCCACCGAGGAGATCGTTCGCACGCTGATGCTGGCCGGGGCGGCGGCCCTCGCCGTGTCCATCCCCATCGGGGCGGTGATCGCCGCCCTGCTCCTGATCGTGGCGTTCTCGTATCGGCAGACGATCCACGCCTATCCCAGCGGCGGAGGCGCCTACATCGTGGCCAAGGAGAACCTGGGCGTGGGCTCGGGCCTCGTGGCCGGCTCCGCCTTGCTCGTCGACTACGTGATGACCGTAGCCGTCAGCATCGCGGCGGGCGTGGCGGCCTTGATCTCGGCCTTCCCTCAGTTACAGGGGGAGCGGGTCCTGCTCGGCCTCGCGTTCATCACCGTCATCGCCGTGGGAAACCTGCGGGGGCTCCGGGAGTCGGGGCGCATCTTCGCGGCGCCCACCTACTTCTTCCTGGCCTGCCTCACGACGCTCATCGCCGTCGGGGCTTTCCGCGCCCTCACCGGCGGGGTCGGCCCCGTGTCGGCCGCGGGAACGCCGACGCCCAGCGGCGTCGCCACCCTCAGCACGTTCCTCATCCTGCGCGCGTTCGCGAACGGGTGCACGGCCATGACCGGTGTCGAGGCCGTCTCGAACGGGGTCCCGGCGTTCAAGCCTCCCGAGGCCAGGAACGCGGCGACGACGCTCGTGATCATGGCCTTTCTCTGCGCCACCCTCTTCATGAGCATCACGCTCCTGGCTCACGCCTACCATGTGGTGCCGCTGGAGGAGAGCAAGCCCGGCTACGAAACCGTCGTGTCGCAGCTCGCGCGCGGCGTGTTCGGAGGCCGGGGGGTCCTCTATTACTGCGTACAGGCCGCGACCATGCTCATCCTCGTCCTGGCCGCCAACACCGCCTACCAGGACTTCCCGCGCCTGGCCTCGATCCTGGCCCGCGACCGCTACCTGCCCCGGCAGTTCATGAACCAGGGGGACCGCCTGGCCTTCTCCAACGGCATCGTCGTCCTGTCGATGCTGGCCGGGATGCTCATCATTGCGTTCCGCGGCGACACCCACGCCCTCATCCCCCTCTACATGGTCGGGGTCTTCATCTCCTTCACCCTCTCCCAGGGAGGGATGGTGGTGAGATGGCGGCGCCTGGGCGAACCAGGCTGGTGGCGCCACGCCGTGTTCAACCTGGTGGGGGCCGTGCTCACCGGCCTGGTCCTGGTGGTGGTCGCGCTCACGAAGTTCACGGAGGGCGCGTGGCTGATCGTGGTCCTGATCCCGCTCCTCGTCCTCTGGTTCCGGTCGATCCACAAGCACTACCTCGGCGTGGGCGCGCAGCTCACGCTGCAGGGCTGGGCGCCGGAGCCGCGTCGCCTCAACACCGTGCTCATCCCCATCGGTGGAGTGCACCGCGCCGTGGTCACGGCCGTGCAGTACGCGAAGGCGACCAGCCCGGACGTGCGCGCGGTCTACGTGGACGTGGACCCGCGCGTCACCACGGACGTCCGGAAGCTCTGGGAGGAATGGGGCCAGGGCGTCCCCCTGGTGGTCCTCGAGTCGCCCTACCGGTCCCTCATGGAGCCGCTCCTCGAGTACATCGAGCAGGTGGACGACGAGCGTCCCGACGACTTCGTGACCATCCTGCTCCCGGAGTTCGTCCCCGCGCGCTGGTGGCACCACCTGCTGCACAACCAGCGGGCCCTGCTCATCAAGGGCGCGCTGCTCTTCAGGCCCAACATCGTGGTCACGAGCGTCCCCTACCACCTGAAGAAGTGATCATTCCTGCTCGGCGACGCTCAATCGATATCCGACCCCCGTCTCCGTGAGCAGGTAGCGAGGCTGGGCCGGGTCGGCCTCCAGCTTGTGCCGGAGCTGGCCCATGTACGCGCGTACGTAGTGCGGCTCCGTGGCCCCGGGGCCCCAGACCTCGCGCAGGAGCTGGCGGTGCGTGAGGACCTTGCCCGCGTGCTTGACGAGGGCGGCCAGGAGGTTGAACTGGGTGCGGGTCAGCCGGACCTCCTTGCCGTCCGTCCACACCCGCCGCGCGGCCAGGTCCACCTTCAGCTGGCCGGTCTCGAACACGGACTCGGTGGCGTCGCTGCCTAGCCGGGCGGCGTTCCGCAGCGCGACACGCATCCGGGCCGCGAGCTCGCCGACGCCGAACGGCTTGGTGAGATAGTCGTCCGCCCCCGCGTCCAGGGCCTCCACCTTGTCGCGCTCCTGGCCGCGCGCGGAGAGCACGATGATCGGCGTCGTCGACCACTCGCGGACGTGGCGGGCCACCTCTACGCCGTCGAGGTCGGGCAGGCCCAGGTCGAGGAGGATGACGTCGGGCGAGCGGGTGGCCGCCTCGACCAGGGCCTGCTGGCCCGTCACGCTTTCGATCACCCGATAGCCCTGGGCGTCCAGGGTGACACGGAGGAAGCGCATCACCTCCTTCTCGTCCTCCACCACGAGGACGGTACGGGGGACCCCCGGGCCCCCCGCGCGCGGCGAGCCGTCACTCTCCTTCACGTTCCTTCTCCACCGCCGGAGCCGGGCGGTCGCCCAGGGGAAGCGTGAAACGGAACGAGACGCCTTGGGGTCGGCGATTCTCCGCCCAGATGCGGCCGCCGTGCGCCGTCACGATCGCGCGGCAGATGGGCAGGCCCAGGCCGAAGCCCCGCTGGCCCGACGTCCCGCGGTAGAACTTCTCGAACACGCGCTCCTCGGCATCCGGAGGGAGACCCGGACCCTCGTCCGCCACC
>DAINRN010000077.1:0-3347 GCA_036741815.1 Acidobacteriota bacterium | reverse complement strand
GCCGAAGCCCTTGTGGGCGGTGCTGGACCTCTGGAACTTCTCGAATATCTTTTCCTCCTCGCCTGCGGGCACTCCGGGACCGTCGTCCGCGACCTCGACGGTCACGACCCGGTCGGCGGCGCCCGCGGTCACGTGCACCGGAGCGGCGGGATCGCTGTACTTGAAGGCGTTGTCGAAGAGGTTCACGAGGAGCTGTTCGATCAGGACGCCGTCAACGGGAACCAGGGGCAGGTCCCGCGGGACCTTGACGTCCACCGTCCGGCCCCCGCGCACCTTCTCCAGGCGCGCCAGGGCCGCGCCCACCAGCTCTTCCACGGAGTGCCACTCGCGGTCGAGGTGGAGGGAGCCCGACTCGAGCCGGCTCATGTCCAGGAGGTTCGTGACCAGCCGGCCGAGGCCCTCGGCCTCGTCGTAGATCGATTGCTTCAGCGCGCGCTCCGCCGCCGGCTCCAGGGGAGCGGCCTGGAGGAGCGTGCTGGCCGCGCCCGTGATGGCGGCCAGCGGCGTGCGCAGGTCGTGGGAGACGGAGCTCAGCAGCGTGTTCCGCAGCCGCTCCGTCTCCATGGCGCTCGCCAGGCGGACGCGCTCCAGGCCCGAAGCGGCCTGGCGGGCCAGGGTCTCCACGAGGTCGAGCTGGTCCGGCGTCAGCGGCAGCAGGGACTCGTGCGGACGGACGCCCAGGACGCCCAGGGCGGACTGGCTGCCCTGGAGGGGCACGTACAGCGCGGCCGCGCCGGGGAGGGTGTCCGTGCCCAGCCCGGCCGGCTTCCCGTGGTCGAGCACCCACTGCGCGACCGCGATCTCGCGAGGGTCCCCGGCCGGTCCGTCCGTCGCCGGCGGGACCCGGCCGTCAGGCCCGGGCACCAGGATCTCCGCCGGTCCCTGCATGATCTCCGCGACGTGGCGGGACACCCCCTGGACGACCTCTTCCACCGTCTTGGCCGTGGCCAGGTCCCGGCTCGTCGCGTAGAGGATCTGGGTCCGGGCCGCCCGCCCGCGCGCGGCCTCGGCCTGGGCCTTCACGCGGGAGGCCAGGGTGCTGATGAGCAGGCCCACCAGCAGCATCACGGTGAAGGTCACCATGTACTGGGTATCGGAGACGGCGAAGGTCAGGTAGGGTGGCACGAAGAAGAAGTCGAACGCGGCCACGCTGAGCACGGCCGCCAGCGCGGAGACCTTGCGGCCGTACCACGTGGCCACCAGGGCGACGCCCACCAGGTAGACCATGATCAGGTTCGACTTGTCGAACCACCGGAACATGGCCCAGCACACCGCGGTGCAGAGGAGCACCACAGCGAGGGCCACCGGGTAGGCGAAGGGCCGGCCGGCCCGGCGGGCGGCCTCGGGCGCCCCCGCGCCGCCTTCCTCTTTCTTGCCTCCGGGTATCACCATGACCTCGATGCCGCCGCTGCCGCGGACGATCTCGTCGAGGAGCGAGCCCCTCAGGCTGTCGTGCCAGCGGGAGTGGAGGGGCCGGCCGATGACGATGCGGCTGATGTTCCGCTTGCGCGCGAAGCCCAGGAGCGCGTCGCTGACGGTCTCGGCGGACAGGGTGACGGTCTCCGCCCCCAGGTCTTCCGCCAGCTTGATGGTGCTGGCGAGCGCCTTGCGCTCGCCAGCGGACAGGGATGGCTGCGCGGGGCTCTCCACGTAGGCCACGATCCATTCCGCCTTGAGGCGGGCGGCCATGCGCCGCGCGGCCCGCACGAGCCGATCGCTCTCGGGGTTCGGGCGCACGCAGACCAGGATCCGCTCCGCCACGGGCCAGGTGGGCTCGATCTCGTGGTCGCGTCGGTAGTCCTGGACGTCGGCGTCCACGTGCTCCGCCGTCCGCCGCAATGCCAGCTCGCGCAGGGCCAGGAGGTTGCCGCGCCGGAAGAAGTGCCGCGCCGCGCGGGCCGCCGCCTCGGGCAAGTAGACCTTTCCCTCCGCCAGGCGCTTCAGCAGCTCCTCCGGCGGAAGGTCCACGAACTCCATCTCGTCGGCGGCGTCCAGGATCCGGTCGGGCACGGTCTCGGCCACGGCCACGCCCGTGACGCGGTTCACGAGGTCGTTCAGGCTCTCCAGGTGCTGGACGTTGAGCGTCGTGTAGACGTCGATGCCGGCGTCGAGCAGCTCGTCGGCGTCCTGCCACCGCTTGGCGTGGCGGCTGCCGGGCGCGTTGCTGTGGGCCAGCTCGTCGAGCAGGAGGAGCTTGGGCTTCCGCGCGAGGGCGGCGTCCAGGTCGAGCTCGTGGAGCGTGACGCCCCGATATTCGACGTCCCGTGGTGGCACGCGCTCCAGCCCTTCGGCCAGGGCGGCCGTCTCGGCCCGGCCGTGTGTCTCCAGCCACCCGATCACGACGTCCACACCCTCTTTGCGTCGCGCGCGCGCTGCCTCGAGCATGGCGTAGGTCTTGCCCACGCCCGGCGACGCGCCGAAGAACACCTTCAGGCGTCCCCTGGCCCGCGGCTCGGCGGCTGCGATGCGCCGGAGCAGGGCTTCGGGGTCAGGTCGGCGTTGGCTCACGGTCTTTCCGCGGAGACTAACGTGTCGACCCGGTGCGGCCAAGCCGGGGCAGGGTCTCGGCGGCCACCAGGAGCACGAACACCGTGACCGCGACCGCGATCGACGCCGAGAGCAGCGGGCGGGGATAGGGCCTGCCGACCGCGACGTAGACCCAGGGCACCAGGGAGACCAGGGCCAGGCCGGACCAGAGCGCCGAGCGCACCTCGTCCCATGAGCTCCACAGCGTGTGGACCACCGCGGGCGACGGGAAGGCCTCCATCCGCGCGGCCCGTGCGCTCCACCGGTGCTCGAGCGCGGCGAACACCACGGTCAGGACCAGGCAACCGCCCTGGATGAGGATGGCCCAGAAGCCGACGAGGTCGGGCAGGAGGCCCCATCCCGCCTGGATCCATACGGGCGCGGACGCCACCGCGAGCCACCGCCGGCCGGTCGCCTTCAGCCCGCGGAAATGCTGCTCGGCGAATCTCGCGTGCAGTTCTGCCCCCGAAGCCCACCGGTCGTACCCCAGCGCAGAAGTCACGTCGTCACGTGCGGGTGCCGAGGGCGGCGCCGAGCCGGAGCCCGATCACGCACGCGAAGTCCAAAAGGGCCAGGCGCGTCGCGGCGGCCGCCGGCCGGCCGTCACCCCAGACGTCGAGCCACCCGACTCGCCTGGTGCCGACGGTGAGCGCGATCCGGCCCCCCGCGTTGGGAAAGGCTGCCGGGAGCCTGTCGGGGTCGAGGACCTCCTGCGGTATCGGACGCAGGCCGTCCCCGGTGGCGCCCGCCACGACGTGGTCCGTGGCGTCCCTCACCACCGCGGCCGCGAGCGGATAGGTCCTGGGCATGGCCTCCAGGAG
>DAINRN010000076.1:0-10249 GCA_036741815.1 Acidobacteriota bacterium | reverse complement strand
GGCTTGGACCGAAGCGGTTACGCTCGTTTCGCAGACCCATGTGCCAGACGACGTCTACGAGGAAACGAAGAAGCACTTCAACGAACAAGAGCTTGTGGACCTGACCCTCGCCGTGGGCATGATCAACATGTGGAATCGCCTGGCGATTTCCACGCGCTCGGTGCCCGGTCGCTACAAACCCGCTCAGGCTGCAGCCGCCTCCGGCTCCTGAGCGGAATGAAGATCGACGTGGTATGGGAGTTCGTCGTGAGGCCGCGGGCCGTGCCGCGGTTCCGGAAGCTGTACGGCGCGGGTGGCGCCTGGGCCGCCTTGTTCCGCCGGCATCCGGGGTATATCGGGACACGGCTCCTCCAGGACACGAAGTCCCGCCAGCGGTTCTTGACCATCGACTCGTGGCAGAGCCGGTCGCAGTTCGAGCGGATGCGGCGCGCGGCCCGCGAGGAGTACGGCCGCCTCGACGCGTCGTGCGCGGGGCTCACGGTCTCCGAGCGGCCGCTCGGCGTGTTCCGCTCCGCGTGAGCCCGTCCGAGGCCCTGGCCTTCGTCGAGCGCCACGGCGTCGTGCTGCAGGCGGCGCGCGGCCCGGTGCCGAGCCTGGCCGAGGCCGTCGCCGGCGGTCCCATCCGTGGGAGCTGGTGGGGGCATCCGAAGGGTCATGAGATCTTCCGGTTGGCGAGCGCGGTCAGCGACAACCCCGACGTGCTGGTCTGCCGGCTGGTGGACGGCAAGGTCACCTACGTCCATCGGCGGCTCTGGCCGGCGCTCGTGAGGCTCGCCTCCCGCTTTCCGAAGGCGCGGCTGGCGAAGGTCTGGGAGGAGCACACGCCGTCCGGCGCCCATCGCGCGCATCGCCTCGCCTTTCCAAGATGGGTGCCGCGGGAGACGCTTCAAGCCGCGAAGCGGATGCCCGCCTCCGAGGCGGAGACGCTCCTGGGGCCCTTGCTCGGCGTCCTCACGCCCGGGACGAAGCCGGCGCGGGGCCGGCGCTAGGAGCCTACGACCGCAGGGCCGCGAAGAGCTTCGTGAGGCTGTCCTTGGCGTCCCCGAACAGCATCATGCACTTCTCGTTGTAGTACAGGTCGTTGTCCACGCCCGCGAAGCCCGGGCGCATGCTCCGCTTGAGGACGATGATGGATTTGGCCCGGTCCACTTCGAGGATGGGCATGCCGTAGAGCGGGCTGCTCTTGTTGGACCGCGCGGCCGGGTTGGTCACGTCGTTCGCCCCCACGACCAGCGCGACGTCGGCCTCCGCGAAGTACGGGTTGATCTGCTCCATCTCGTAGAGCGCTTCGTAGGGAACGTTGGCCTCGGCCAGCAGCACGTTCATGTGGCCGGGCATGCGGCCGGCCACGGGATGGATCGCGTACTTCACGTCGATGCCGCGCTTGGTCAGGATCTTGGCCAGCTCGCTGACCCCGTGCTGGGCCTGGGCCACCGCCATCCCGTAACCCGGGACGATGATCACGGACTGCGCGCTGTCGAAGAGGACCGCGGTCTCGTCGGCCTGGATGCTGCGGACCGTGCCCTTGCCCTCCGCCTCCGGCCGCGCCGCCTCCGGCTCGACCTTCCCGAAGGCCCCGAAGATCACGTTCATGGCGGAGCGGTTCATGGCACGGCACATGATGATCGAGAGCAGGAAGCCCGAGGTCCCGTCGAGCGATCCCGTGATGATCTGGATCTTGTTCATCAGCACGAAGCCCATGGCCGCGTCGGCCAGGCCCGCGTACGAGTTGAGGAGCGAGATCACGACCGGCATGTCCGCGGCGCCGATGGGGAGAACGAGCAGGAAGCCGAACAGCAGGGCCAGGCCCACCATCACGTAGAAGATGACGGGGCTGGACGACGGCATCACGACCAGGGTGACCAGGCACAGGACCATGACCGTGAGCAGCGTGATGTTCGACGCGTTCTGGCCCTTGTAGGTGATGGGCGCGCCCGGCAGCAGCTCCTGCAGCTTGCCCGCGGCCATCAGGCTGCCTGTAAAGGTCAGGCCGCCGATCAGGACCTCGAACCCGATGGCGGTCATCAGGACGCGGCCCAGCTCGCCGTGGTGGCGGTAGTACTCCGCGATCCCGATCAGCGTCGCGGCCAGGGCCCCCAGGGAGTGCGACAGCGCGGTGCGCTGGGGCACCGCGGTCATCGGGACGAACAGCCCCATGCTGCCGCCCACCAGCGATCCCACCAGCAGCCCTGCTGCGATCCATCGGTAGTCCACGATGTCGTGGTGGTAGAGCGTGCCCACCACCGCCATCAGCATCCCGAACTCGGCCAGGAACATTCCACGCCGCGCGTACTTCGGCGAGCTCAGGCCCTTCAGGCCGAGGATGAAAAGCATCGCCGAGAGGATGTAGGCGTATCGCATAACGGGGGTCAGGTCGGCGCCGCTGCCCAGGGCACGGCTGTGCGCGGCGGCCCAAACGATGCCCAGGACCCCTACCAGCCCGAGGGCGGCCATCAGCCCCCGCTTCGAGCCGGAGGCGGCCTTGGCCACCGCCTCGCGGGTCTTGAACATGCTGAGCATGCGGTCGGTGATGAGGAAGCCGCCCACCACGTTGGTGGTCGAGCAGGCCACGGCGATGAACCCGAAGGCCGTGCTCAAGGCGCCGTGCCCCGACCCCGCCACCACCAGCGAGCCGACGAGCGAGATCCCCGACATCGCGTTGGTCGCCGACATGAGCGGGGTGTGCAGGAGCGGCGGCACCCGGGTGATCAGGTGGTACCCGAGGAAGCCCGCCAGGATGAAGACGTACAGCCCGACTTCGAGTTCTGTGGTCATGCCTGCCCAGGCTCGGGAGGGACGCGCGGTCGCGTGCTCTCGCTACAGGGCGCGCATGTCTTCGTGAGGACCAACGCGGGGCCCCCACCCCGCGAGGAGTCTAGAGGAGCTATACGCGCGCCCTTCCGCTCGAGCAGCGCGACAGCGCGCGTCCCCACGGCCTTCATGCTTTACCCAGGCTCGCTTTCACAGCTTCGTGGACGATCTCACCCTGGTGGACGACCAGCGGGCCCTTGGTCAGCTCGTCTGCGAGGTCGAGCTGCACCTTGCCGTCCTTGACCAGGTGGCCCAGGAAGCTCGTCACGTTGCGCGCGTACATCTGGCTGGCGTGGAAGGGCACGCTGCTCGGCAGGTTCAACGGACCGATGACGGTGACCCCATGCTTGACGACGTCCTGGCCGGGCTGCGTCAGCGCGCAGTTACCGCCCTGCTCCGCCGCGAGGTCCACGATCACCGACCCCGGCCGCATGCCCTGCACCATCTCCTCGGTGATGAGGACCGGCGCCTTCTGCCCCGGAACGAGCGCGGTCGTGATGACGACGTCGGCGGCGGCGATGCAGCGGCCCATGAACTCGCGCTGCTTGCGGTAGAACTCCTCGGACTGCGCCTTGGCATACCCGCCCTTGTCCTGGGCGTCGGCGGTCTCGAGCGGCAGCTCCGCGAACTTCGCGCCCAGGCTCTCCACCTGCTCCTTGACCGCGGGCCGCGTGTCGTAGGCCTCCACCACGGCCCCCAGCCGCCGCGCGGTGCCGATCGCCTGCAGGCCGGCCACGCCCGCGCCGATGACGAAGACGCGCGCCGGCGTGACCGTGCCCGCCGCGGTCATGAGCAGGGGGAAGAACTTGGGCAGCCGCTCCGCCGCGATGAGCACCGCCTTGTAGCCCGAGACCGTGCTCATGGCGCTCAGCGCGTCCATGGACTGGGCCCGCGTGATGCGGGGCAGGAGCTCCATCGAGAACGCCGTGACCTTCCGCGCGGCGAGGGCGTTCAGGGTCTCCGCGTTCCCGTACGGCGAGAGCAGGCCGATCAGCGTGGCGTCCGGCTTCATGCGGCCGATCTCCGGGGCCGTGGGCGGCTGGACCTTGAGGACGACGTCGGCCCTGGCCAGGACGTCCCCCTCGAGCCGCGCGCCCTTTTCGGCGTACGCAGCGTCCGGGAAGCCCGCGGCTTCGCCCGCGCCCCGCTCGACGAGGACGTCCAGGCCGGCGGCCGTGAGCTTGCCCACCAGGTCGGGGACGAGCGCGACGCGCCGCTCGCCCGCGGCCGTTTCTTTGGGAATTCCGACGATCATGGGGATGCGCGGGAGGATAGCACAGCGCCCGAGCCGAGCGCCCGCCTCCAACAGCGCGTGCTAGACTCGCCGCAGCCATGGCGGAACGCAAAATGGGCAAGGTCGTCCACTGGCAGAACCTCTCGCCCGTCCTGTCGATCTTCCGTCTGATGCCTGAGGACAGCAGCCCCTTCCCCGAGTACAAGGCGGGCCAGTACATCGCGCTGCGCCGCGAGGACTGCCGGCTCACGAAGAGGGTGGTGGGCGAGGACGGGAAGCCCCATTACGTCCCCGACCTCGACGAGGCGCGCAACCGGAAGTTCGGTCCCGTGACCCACTCCTACTCGATCTCCTCCGCTCCCTTCGTGACCGCGCGCGACCGCTACCTGGAGTTCTACGTCGTGCTCGAGAAGGGCGAGGACGACGAGCCGGGACGCCTCACGGAGTCTCTCTTCAAGATCCATCCGGGGGAGGACGACAAGGTCGGCTACGTCAACCGCATCGTGGGCGACTTCACGCTGGACAAGCGGGCCGTGGGCGCGCGCAGCGTCGTGTTCGTGGGGACGGGCACCGGCCTGGCGCCATTCGCGGGCATGGTGAAGCAGCTGGACTTCGAGGCAGGGCAGGGACGCGGCAGCGACGTGCGCTACACCGTCTTCCACGCGAACCGGACCCGGGAGGAGCTCGCGTACCACGAAGAGTTGCTGGCCATAGAGGCCGCCGGCCGCATCGACTTCGTCTACGTCCCCTCCGTGAGCCGGCCCACCCCGCAAGACCGCGAGGACGCGCGGCTGGGGACCGGGCGCGGCAACAACGTTTTGCGCCACGTCTTCGGGATGGCCCTGAAGGAGGAAGACGAGCTGCGGCAGGCGGAGGGCACGCCGGATGCGGCGCGCGCTGCGGCGGCGCTCGAGAAAACCGTGCGGCCCGTGCTGCCGCGCCACCATTCCCGGGAAGCGCTCCTGGCCCGGTGCAGCCCCGCGGAGACCGTGATCCTGACCTGCGGCAATCCCCTGGCCATGGCGGACATCAAGTACATCGCCGACGCGAGCCAGATCCGCTACGAGAAGGAAGACTGGTAGTCCTCGTCCATTACCACGAGATCGCCCTCAAGGGACGCAACCGCCCTTTCTTCATCGGCAAGCTCGCCGACAACCTGCGCCGCGCCACCGAAGACCTCGAGGGCGCCCGGGTGAGGATCCTCCCAGGCCGGCTGTCCGTAGAGGTCCCCGACGGCGTGCCCTGGGACCTGGTGCGGGAGCGAGTGGCCGCGGTGTTCGGCATCGCGAACTTCGCGCCCGCCCACGAGGTCCCGCTCGACCTCGAGGCCCTGAAGGCGGCGGCGGTGGCCTCGCTGCGGGGCCGCACGTTCGGATCGTTCCGGGTCACGACCAAGCGCTCGTACAAGGGCTTTTCGAAGAACTCGGGGGAGATCGACCGCGAGGTAGGGGCCGCCGTGCACGAGGCGACCGGCGTCCGGGTGGACCTCGAGCACCCCGAGCTGACGCTGTACGTCGAGGTCCTGCAGGACCGCATCTTCTATACATACGAGAAGCAGAAGGGGCCGGGCGGCTTCCCCGTCGGGTCCTCGGGCCGGGTGATCGCGCTGCTGTCGGGCGGGATCGACTCCCCCGTGGCCGCGTACCGCATCATGAAGCGCGGCTGCCGGGTGATCCTCGTCCACTTCCACGCCTTTCCCCTCCAGGACCGCACCACCATCGACAAGACCCGCGACCTGGCCCGCATCCTCACCCGGTTCCAGTTCCGCACTCGGCTGCTGCTCGTTCCCTTCGCGCCCGCGCAGCAGGAGATCGTGGCCCGCTGCCCGGCCCCGCTGCGGGTCGTCCTCTACCGCCGCTTCATGGTGCGGATCGCGGAGGCCCTGGCCCCGCGGGTCAGGGCGAAGGCGCTGGTCACGGGCGAGAGCCTCGGGCAAGTGGCCTCCCAGACCCTCGACAACATGGCCGTGATCGACGAGGCAGCGGTGGGCCCGATCCTGCGGCCGCTGGTGGGGATGGACAAGGAGGAGATCACCGCCGAGGCGCGGCGCATCGGGACCTTCGAGACGAGCACCCTGCCCGACCAGGACTGCTGCCAGCTCTACGTCCCGAAGAGCCCGGCGCTGGCGGCCACCCTCGCCCAGGTGCGGGAGGCGGAGTCGTCGCTCGGCGAAGCGGCGCTGGTGGGAGCGGCGGTGGAGGGCACGGAGGAGGAGCGGTTCGAGTTCCCTCCGACTCAGGCTCCGAGGACGCGAGTGTAGAAAGTCGGCGGGCGCCGACGGTCGTCGGCGCCCGCACCGTTACGACAGGTACCTAGCGATCAGTACACCCTGACCTGCGTCTTCCCTCCCGGCCGGGCTCGATTGTCGATGATCCAGCCCTCGACCGTATAGAGACCCGGCTGCAGGGGCTTTCCTCCTCGATGAGCAAGCAGGAGGTCCGCCTCGAAGTCCTTCTCCCCTTCCAGCATCCAGGTGGTGACGACCGGCTCGAACACCTGGTCCCACGACCAGAGCCGCACGGTCTCGCCGCGTTCGTTCACCAGCCGGAGGTCGAACAGCTGCGATGTCTCGCTGCGGAACCGTCGCTCCGTCCCGGTGGTGTCCCACATCTCGATGCGGGCCTTGAGCATGGACCCGGTGGGTGCCTTACCCTGTTCTATCCTCACGTTGATGCCCTGTCCGAGGTAGCCGATCGCGATGTTGCCGCGAATCGACGCAGCCACCGTGTACTCGGCATTGGGCCCCGCGATAGTGGCCTTGGTCTGCTTGACGAGGCCGACCCCGGGGCAGAACCACTGTGTGTCGACCCCCGTGTCGGCGAGATTCTCCCAGAGGAAGTTGAAGGCGGTGCAGCTCTTCATTGGCCCGAAAGCCGTGGTGACGGCCGCACGCCTCTCGGCAACGGTCACGGACCCGACCAGACCGCGGAACGCGACGGGCCACGTCGCACCCTCGGGCGCCGCGAAGTCGTACAGCACTTGCCTGGGCTCCCTCCCGTCTCCCCACACGTAGATCTGGCTCCCGTGAGGCCGGAGCAACAGGCTCATGTCGAACAACCCCTCGAAGCGCATCCAGCCCGTCTCAGTGATCGCTGTGACTCGGACGTTGGTCGGTTCCTCCGCGAAACGCTCCAGCACCCAACTGTCGTTGAGGTTGGCCGGGAACATCGCACCGAAGTCCGCCGTCGCGGCGATGCCCGCGGATACGAGCAGACAGGAAAACAAGACGATAGCTAACCTTCTCATGACACTCCTCCATCGGCCTCCGCGGGCGCCCCTGCGGGGCGATCCGCACTGCGCACGGCAGCAAATGCGCGAGGACGGTCGGCACCGGAACGGAGGGAGAGGCCGTAACCACTCACTCGAGCCCGCACCACCCACACAAAGAGCGGCGGGGCCGCTTCGCTTACTGGGATTCCTCGGCGGCCTGCCCAGCAGTCCGAAGGCTGCCGGGAACGTGTGAACTGCAAACGGCGAACCAACTCCGCGGCGATGCAGCGTCGCGGCCAGCTGTCGTCGCCTCGACCCCGATATCGGCGATTTCGCGAAGCCAGAGGCGGCGCTTGTGAGACACGAGCAGTGGGGCGCAGAGTTTTCAGCGCGGCGCACGATTGAGCGCCTCACCGCGGGCGGCATTTTGTGCGGTTGTCCGCGGAAAACCGCGCGCGCTTTGCGGGCGCACATGCCGGGCAAGCGCGGCCCTCATCCTGCCCGTAGACCAGGGGTCGAGCACTCCGGGCAAGGCCGTAGCCCGAAAGTCCAATAGACCGCCGGAGAGGCGCCGCCCCATCATCCCCGCGACGCCACGCATATTGGAAACGCGTGTTCCCGTTCGAGAAGTAGGAGGAGCCATCGTGAGACTCGTCCGTTCCTCGTCCGTCGTGGCGCTGGCCGTCGCCTCTTCCGCGCTCGCCGCATCGGCCCGGGCCCAGCCTGCGCCCTACTCCGACGTCCCCGACCGCTTCCGCATCGAGGCGGGCGCCTTCCGGATCGGCGCCGACACCAACCTGACCTTCAACACGGGCGGCGGAGCAACCGCGCCCGTCGACTTCGAGGGCCTCGGCGTGCCAGACAACGCGACCAGTTTCTACGTCGAGGGTTTCTGGCGCCCCTGGCGGCGCCACCAGTTCAGCCTGAGCTGGTACAGCAACAGCCGCGACGGCGAGAGCCACACGGCGGACCGCGACTTCACCTGGGGCGACCGCGTGATCACCGCGGGCACCTCGGTCCGGGGGCGCGTCGGCTCGGACTACTTCTCGGGCGTCTACCGTTTCGCGGCCTACAAGAACGACCGCTTCGAGATCGGCCCGTCGCTCGGCATCGGCTACCTCACGCTCGAGGCCGGCATCGCCGGGCAGATCAGCGGCTCCGTCGGCGGCGTCTCGGGCTCCATCCCGTTCTTCGTCTCGAAGGACCTCAACCAGCCCACGGGCGACCTGGGCGGCTACTTCTACTGGTGGGCCGCCCGGCGGCTCCTGGTGCGGGGCGACCTGCGCTACATCCTCGTGAAACCCGAGAACTCCGAAGCGTCTGTCACCGACGGCCGCGCGGCGGCGGTCTACCACATCTGGCCCCAGGTCGGGATCGGCTTGCAGTACACGTACACGAAGTTCCGTTACGACCGCGGCCTCATGTCGCGAGAGCTCGGTGGCAACCTGCGCTACAGCGGCGGGCAGATCGTGCTGGCCGGCGCCTTCTGACGAAGCGGCGCTACCTCGGTGTGAGCGGTGACCCGGTTCCGTCCAGGATCAGCAGCGTCCTGTAGAGAACCTCGGCGCCGTTGGCGGTGTCCTCCCAGGAGGTGAACTCCTTCGGAGAGTGGCTGATCCCGTCCTTGCTCGGGACGAAGATCATCGCCATCGGCGCGATGCGGGCGATCTGCTGGGAGTCCTGGCCTGCGAAGCTGGGCAGGTCCAGCGTAGCGAGGCCGAGGCCCTGGGCGGCCTCACGGATCGCGCTCTGCAGGCGCGGATCGGCTTTCGCCGGCTTCACGTCGTCGAGGGGCGTGCACGCGGTCTGGACGCCTTCGATGCCGTCCACCTCCTTCAGCCTCCTCTGGATCGCTTCCCACATGCGATCCACCTTCGCCTCGTCCAGGTCGCGCAGCTCGACGGGAAACTCCGCCCGCCCCGTCACGACGTTGATCGCGCCGGGCTCCGCCCTCACGAAGCCGACGTTGCCGACCTGCGTCCCGCTTTCCGCGCGGACCACGTCGCGCACCGCCAGCACGTCCTTCGAGGCCGCCGCCAGCGCGTCGTGGCGACGATCCATCGGCGTCGTCCCGGCGTGGTTGGCCACGCCATCGACGACGCATTTCCAGCGCTTGACACAGACGATCCCCTGGACGACACCGATGGGAATACCCCTTTCGTCGAGCGTGGGGCCTTGCTCGATGTGCAGCTCGATGAAGGCCGCCAGCGCCCCTTCGGGGATCCGTGCTTCCGTCAAGCGCGCGGGATCCTGGCCGTAGCGGCGCAGCCAGTCCGCCAGCGTCAGTCCCTCGTCGTCCTTCCGTTCGAGGATCTCGGGGCCGAGCAGGCCCGCCGCCACACCGGACCCGAGGGTGCCGAGCCCGAAGTGGTTGCCTTCCTCGTTCGTCCAGATCACGACCTCGAGGGGATGCCGCGTCTTCACGCGGCCTTCGTGCAGCGCCGTCATCACCTCGATGGCGCCCATGCTGCCGACGTCGCCGTCGTAGTTGCCGCCGTGGAGGACCGAGTCGATGTGGGAGCCCGTGAGCAGCACCGGCAGGCGCTCCGTGCCGTCGCGGCGGCCGAAGATGTTCCCTGCCGGATCCACCCTCACCTGGAGTCCCGCCCGGCGCATGAGGTCCATGACGTATTCCCGCGCCGCCTGGTCTGCCTCGGAGAAGCCGAGCCGTGTGACCCCGCCCTCGGGATTGCGGCCGAACGCGCTCAGCGCCTCGAGCGTGCCCTGCAGCCGGCGCGCGTCGACGTGAAACGTCGAGCTGCCCTTGTCCTGGGCCATGGCGATCGGGCCGCCGATGAGCGTGGCTCCCAGGACGACGAGACGAGCGCCCGTGTCGAGCAGAGGCATGTGCCCTCCAGCGAGTAAAGGGGGTCGCGTTGCGCGCGTAGTCTACGGCACTCTCCGGCGCTCCGACTCTCTCGCTCCCCGGCAGATCGCAGGGTGGTGCCAGGCTTGACGGGGGGGAAGGCCGCTCCTATCCTTCCGGCCAGGGAT
>DAINRN010000075.1:7167-10275 GCA_036741815.1 Acidobacteriota bacterium | reverse complement strand
CAGTTGGACCTCGCCCGGAGCGCCACGGCGCGATTCTTCATGCGCCGGGAGTGGCTCCCCTCGCTCCTGGCGCGGGACGACGGCGGCCTGGCCGCCGTCCGCGAGCACGTGGACTGCATCCGGAACCGCGAGGCCTACGAAGGCGACGGCATGGAGAGCCTGGGGCGGCTGGTGGCGGAGCTCGAGAAGATCACCGCCGGGCAGGGCGCGCGGCTGGTGCTGCTCCTCGTCCCGCGGTCGAAGGAGGTCGAGGATCCCACCGCGCCGGCCTATTACGACCCCGCCCGCGCCGGCTTCCGCGCCCGGGACGTCGCCTACGTCGAGCTGCGTCGCCCTCTCCGGCAGCTCGGCGAGGGGGCGCCGTTCCTGCCCAACGATCCGCACCTCTCGGCCGCGGGCAGCCGCGTTGCCGCCCTGGCGCTGCGCGAATGCCTCTCGGGGCCCGGGGGCCCGTGCGATTGACCGGGGACCGGGCCCGACACTTCTTGACGGGTCCTGACACTTCGGGTGACACCCGCGGACACGACGGCGATACGACCAGAAACGCCGCCCGGGCCGCAACGTGCTGGACGCACGGCCCTTAGGAGTTAGCGCTCAGGAGTGGCCGGCGCTAGCACGGTTCCTGCAATCGTGACGGCCAAGGGCCGGAGGGCCCGGGAGGATTCGCCACATGGCTTTGAAGCTCGTTCGTGAAGAGTCTCCGATGGAGTTCTTCAAGGAGCAGCTCGAGAGGGCCATGGAGCACCAGAAGGTCAGCGCGTCGGCCTTCACCGAGCATTACCTCGTGAGCCTGCTCACCGGTTGCGTCCGGGGCGCCGGCCTTCCGCCCCCGGAGCCCGGCTACGACGAGACGCCGCTCGCCATGCTGTATGCGCAGGCGCTGCGGACCTCGGGCCGTGAGCGCGGACGCCTGCTGCGGATCATGGGCGACAGCGCGCTGTTCGTCTCCGGCTTCTTCGCCGACAGCCTGAGCCGGACGCTGGTGGACCTGGCGTACTACCGGGCCATGGGCGGCCAGGCCTACGCGCGGCTGGCCCGCGAGGAGCGAACTGCCGGCTATACGCCCGACGTGTTCGGCGAGCTGTCCGGGCGCTTCACGGAGTTCGCGGACCTTCTGTCCGAGGTCTCGGAGGCCAGCCGGCTGGTGAGCGACAGGTCCGTGCTGCAGCTCTACGAGCGCTGGGTACAGACCGGCAGCCGGCGCGCCGCGGTGCTGCTGGCGGAGCGGGGCATCGCCCCCGTCGCGCCCGGCGACGGCCGCGAGAATTGACCTCTCCGCTCCCGGGCCTCTTGCTGGACGTCCAGCGGCGGCTGGAATCCCTCTACGCGCTCGACGCGCAGGCCCCCGTCACCGACTTCGTCCTGTCCGAGGAGGAGGCCGCGGCCTACCCGGGCGGCGGCAGCCGCACCCTGGTGACCCAGGAGGGCGACCAGGTGTTGATGGGCGTCGTCCTCGAGCACGAGATCTCCGCCCTGCTGGCCGGCGCGGACCCGCGCGTGCGCCTGGACCACGCCAACCTGGGGGCCTTCTGCACCCTCACCGAGGAGGTCAGCCACTTCGTCTACCTGCATTTCTGCGCGCGCACCTCGCGCTCCGTCACCCAGCTCGAGCTCGAGCTGCAGGCCGAGGTGGACAAGTACCTGAGCGCCGTCTTCCTGCTGTGCCTGCAGAACGACGGCGCCGTCTCGCCGCGGCTGCGCGACCTCCTCTTCCGCCGCTACCGTCTGGTGGCGCCGCTGTCCGCGGAGCAGGCCGAGCGCTACCGCGCGGCCAGCGGGCTCGCCTACCGGTACTGCTCGTACCTCGAGTCCCGCTACCTGCGCCCATCGCGCCTTCCCGACCTGGCCCGCGAGGCGCGCCGTTTCTACCGGCTCGGCCAGCGCGAGAAGCTTGAGAAAATCGCGGAGCTGCCGGCATGACGGACGTTGTTGCCGAGGAGCGGCGGCGCCTGCGGCTGTTGCGCACGGTCGTGGACCTCACCACGAACGTCCTGGCCCAGGGCAGCCTGGCGCGCCCGGAGGCCGACGCCCTGGTGGCCGCCACCCGGCGGCAGGCGCTGGAGCTGTTCCCGGACAAGGCCTTTACCTACGACCTCATCCTCGCGCCGCGCTTTGCCCGCCTCCTGGACGAGTTCGCCCGGCCCTGCGAGGGCAAAGTGGTGCCGTTCCGCCGGCGTTGACCGCGCCGCCGCGCGGCTTTTCCTGTAGAGTACGCGGGCCGTCACGCCGAAGTTAGGTTAGATTTCTCTGGATAGGGGGTTTCATTGGCCGTCGGCACCCCGGAATTCACACAGGCCACGTACGACAAGGTGGCCGACGCTTACGACGACCTCTGGAGCGGCAACGTCCGCGAGCCGAACGCGCGCCTCACGCGCGCGCTGGACTTGAAGCCGGGCGAGCGGGTGGCGGACCTGGCTTGCGGCACCGGCCTCTTCACCGTGGCCATGGCCAAGGCTGTGGCCCCCGGCGAGGTCGTGGGCGTGGACGTGTCCGAGGGGATGCTGGCCGCCGCGCAGAAGCGGGCCTTTGCCCAAGGGCTCTCCCTGACGCTGGACCAGGACAAGATCGAGGACTTCGTGGCCGCGGCGCCGCCCGGCAGCTTCGACGTGGTGTCGGTCCGCTTCGCCCTGGCCTACATCGACTGGGACCACGTGTTCCCCCGCATCGGCGCCGTGGTGCGCCCGGGGGGGCGCGTGGGCGTTCTCACCAACACCACGGCCAGCGTGCCGCAGTTCTACAGGCTCTTCGACCAGTACCGCGGGTCGTTCGACGTGGCCTGGAAGCTGTTCAAGCACTTCCGGAAGTCCTTCGGCGAGGCGTGGAAGATCTACTGGCAGCTGCGCGACACCTTCGGGGACGGCAGGTTCGTGTCGGTCCCGGACAGCGCGGAGACGGTGGCGGAGCGGCTGGCCCGGGGCGGCCTTCAGGCCACGGACACGTGGACCGACCGCATTCGCCTCTGGTTCAAGTCCGGCGAGGAGGCCGTGGGCTGGATGGAGGAGTCCGGCTTCGCCACCCACCCCACGCTCCAGCACGTCAGCCCCGACACCATGCGCTTCCTGGAGGCGCTCTTCGCCATGAGCTACGAGAACCCCAAGCACCGGGAGA
>DAINRN010000075.1:1147-7157 GCA_036741815.1 Acidobacteriota bacterium | reverse complement strand
CGAGGGCTTCCGCGAGCCCCAGGGCATCCCCCTCGACTTCGTGATCGCGGGCGTGGTGGCGCGGAAGCCGTAGCGCGCCGCGCCCGTCCATGCGGATCGGCGTTGACCTGGGCGGGACCAAGATCGAGGGCGTCGTGCTCTCCGACGGAGGCGCTCTCGTGGCCCGGCGCCGCGTGGCCACGCCGCGCGGGGACTACGAGGCGACGCTGGTTGCGGTAGCGCGCCTGGTCCTGGACCTGGAGCGTGAGGCAGGCAGCCGCGGCACCGTCGGCGTCGGCATGCCGGGCGCGATCTCGCCGGCCACCGGCGTAGTCAAGAACGCCAACTCGGTCTGGCTGAACGGCCGGGCCCTGGCCGAGGACCTGGGGCGCGAGCTGCCGCGCCCCCTCCGCTTCGCCAACGACGCCAACTGCTTCGCGCTGTCCGAGGCCAAAGACGGCGCCGCCGCGGGCGCCCGCGCGGTCTTCGGCGTCATCGTCGGCACGGGCGTGGGCGGCGGCCTCGTGCTCGATGGCCGGGTCTGGACGGGGCCCAACGCCATCGCCGGCGAGTGGGGCCATAACCCACTGCCCTGGCCGGCGGCCGGCGAGTGGCCGGGCCCGCCCTGCTACTGCGGCCAGACCGGGTGCATCGAGACCTTCGTCTCGGGCCCGGGCATGGCGCGGGACCATGGGCAGGCCACGGGCGAAGCGGCGCGCGCCGACGCCGGCGACGCCGCCGCCGTCGCCACCCTCGACCGCTACGAGGACCGGATGGCGCGGGCCCTGGCCGCGGTCATCAACGTCGTGGACCCGGACGTGATCGTTCTCGGCGGCGGGATGTCGAACGTGGCTCGGCTCTACGCCGGCATGCCGCGGCGCTTCGCGCGGTACGTGTTCTCCGACCGCGTGGACACGCGCCTGCTCCCGCCCGCGCACGGCGACGCCAGCGGCGCCCGCGGCGCGGCCTGGCTGTGGAGCCAGCAGGAGGCCGCGGAGGTCATGCGGGGGACCGAGTGAACCAGCGGTAAGCCGCGGCCAGGTACGACGCCGACATCCCGCCGTAGACGACGAACAGGAAGACGTGGATGACGGTGCGGCCGGTCTGGCCGCGCCAATGGGAGGGGCTGTAGTACGCGACCTGCGCGATCGTGCGCAGCCCCCAGACCAGCCCGATGCCCGCGGCCAGCCACCCGCAGACCGGGTCCGATCCGCCCGCCATCCGGGGCGCGAAGCGCCACGTCAGGACGGCGAAGATGGCGAGGACGAGGCTGACAAACCACGCGTGCACCCAGAAGACCTGCCGCAGGAGCAGCGGCATCCGGCCGATGGGCTCCTGCCACTGCAGCAGTCGCGGGGTGAAGAAGTTGACGGCCGCCACGCCCAGTTGCGCGATGGCCGACAGCCGCAGGAGCCACTCCAGGATCCTCACGCTCGGCTTCCCGCGGGCCGGGCGTTCGACCCGCACATCGGCTTGAACGACAGGACCATGGCCACCGCGAAGAGGGCGGCCCCCAGCAGCGCCGGCGCCAGGTGCACGAGGTCGAGGTAGCCGATGATCGCGTGGATGCCGATGGCGCAGCCGAACCCCGCAATGCCGGCGAGGAGGAGCGCCTGCCAGAGGCTGCGCGACGGCGCGCCGTAGAAGACGCAGAAGAGCCACGTCACCCCGCAGGTCACGAGCGCACCGCCGAACCCGGCGCGGTCGTGGGCAATGAGCGGGACGAGCCGCGGGTTGATCGCGCGCAGGTCGGCCGCGCTCAGGCCCATGAAGGTCAGGTCCTGGGGCACGAAGACCATCGTGCTGCCCACGATGCTGATGGTCAGGCCGGCGCCAAGGAGGCCGAGGCCGGTCGCCAGCAAGATGAGCCGGCCGGGGTCGAGGCTCCGGAGGGGGCGTGGCTTCGTCCAGTCCGAATCGGCGACCGCCCTGCGGGACCGCCCCAGGCCGAGGGCGAAGAGCGCCAGCAGCACGAGCGTGGCGGCGCCGTGCCACGTGTCGAGGTAGCCGTAGCCGATGTAGGTCAGGAAGCTGGCGAAGCCGCAGGCGCCGCTCCAGGCGAACGCGCGCCAGGCCCAGGCCTCGCCGGCGCGGAGCGGGAACTCGGACAGCCAGGCGTAGAGGAGCCCGACCGCGATCAGCACGCCGCCGAAGGCCACCCGGTCGTGGAACATGAAGTGCACGATGCGGCACCCCTGCAGGGAGCAGAGGGCGCGCGCGTCCATGCCCAGGTAGGCGACGTCGTGGGGCAGGAAGTGGCCGGTGGCCGACTGGAAGAGCGCGAAGCCTCCGCACGCGGCGAGGGCCAGGCCGGTGAAGGTCAGGACCGGCCGGCCGTCGGCGATCAGGGCCTCGGCCAGCCCCCGCCGGTCCCGGGACGCGCTGGGTGTCAGAGCCACAGCCGGCTGGGGCGCACGCCCGCGTGCGCGAGGTACGGGTCGAGCCGCTCCGCCAGCCGCGGCCAGTGCTGGTGGGGCACGGCCGGATACAGGTGGTGCTCCAGGTGGTAGAGGTGGTCCGCGGCGATGATCCGGGCCCCCACGCCGCGGAACGTTCGCGTCTGGAAGAGCGCGTTCCGCTCCTCCGGGAAGTGCTGGAGGTGCGCGGTGATCAGCGGGAAGATCCAGCTCCCCATGACGGCGAGGGCCGCGTAGACGAAAAAGACGGGGGTCACACGCAGCAGCAGCACCGAGGCGACGAACATCGCGGCGCAGCTCGCGCCCTCGGCGAGGATGAGGGCCCGCTCCCGCGGTGTCGCGCGCCGCAGCGCCCACGGCCAGATCCGGAGCTGGTAGATCGGCCCTTCCAGGAGCGCCCTCCACAGCGGCATCCGCGCGGAAGCGCCCTCCACGTCGTCCTCGGCGGGGAACTGCGCGTGGTGATACAGGTGCGCCATCTGGTAGGCGTGGCCGCTGCGCAGGGCGAGGAGCTCGGTCGCGGACAGCAACAGGTCGTTGGGCCAGCGCCGGAGGCCGAGCGTCCGATGGACGAGGTCGTGCGAGGTCGATCCGTAGGTGAAGAAGCTCAGCGCCATGACGGCCACGACCGCAAGGGGCCACCATCGGCGCGCCGCGCAGGCGAAGTAGGCCGCGGTGCAGAGGAAGGGCAGGGACAGGGTGACGGCGCGGCGCAAGGGCGTTGTCACCAGCAGGTCGTCCCCCAGCTCCCGGAGCGGCGGGACCGGCGGACCGGCCTCGTCGGGCCCGGACACGGCGGCCATTGTAATCCCCCGCCGTTGGAGCTTTCCGTGCCCTGCCTTATCCTTTCCTGCCTTGGACGCGCTCTGGCTCTCGCTCGTCAGCTTCCTCTCGACCTGCGCCGGCGGCCTCTTCGCGCTGAAGTTCCGCGACCGCCTGCACCTCATACTCGGGTTCACCGCGGGCGTGGTGCTCGGCGTGGTCAGCTTCGACCTCCTGCCCGAGGTCTTTGCCCTGGTCCGTGAGCACGACCTGGACCCCGCCCGCCCCATGGTGGCGCTGGTCGTGGGCTTCCTGCTCTTCCACGCGGTGGAGAAGCTGGCCCTCATCCACCACGCCCAGGAGCAGAGCTACGCCGACCACCACCACGCGAACATCGGTGTGCTCTCCGCCTCGGCCCTGGCCGCCCACAGCTTCATGGACGGGGTGGGCATCGGGCTGGGCTTCCAGGTGTCCCCGATGGTGGGCCTGGTGGTGGCCACGGCGGTCATCGCCCACGACTTCGCGGACGGGCTCAACACCGTCAGCCTGATGCTCCTGCACCAGAACACCACCCGCCGCGCCCTGGCCATGCTCGGGCTCGACGCCCTGGCCCCCATCGCGGGCGCGGCCTCGACCCTCGCCTTCCAGATACCGCCGTCCGCTCTCGTCCTCTACCTCGGCTTCTTCACCGGTTTCCTTCTCTACATCGGCGCGGCGGACATCCTGCCCGAGGCGCACTCGCGCCGCAGCTCCGCCTTCACCATCATGCTCACCTGCCTGGGCGCGGCCTTCGTCTACGGGGTCATCCGGCTTCTGCCGGATTGACCCTCCGCGCCCCCGGGACCTTGAACAAACGCTTCTCCGCGAGCACGAAGTAGGGGATGGAGAGCGCGGCCAGCGCGGCGCCCGCCACGTACGCGTGGGAGTACCCGAAGCGGTCGATGATCCAGCCGGTGGCGATGGAGCCGGTGCCGATGCCGGTGTCGAAGGCGGCCAGTATCCCGCCGAAAGCGGCCCCGCGCCGCGCGGAGTCCACGTGGGTCATGACGTGGGCGACGAAGGCGGGGTAGGCGGAGCCCAGGCCGGCGCCGAACACGATTGCCGAGGCCACCAGGCCCGTCCGGGTCTCGCTCGCGGCCAGGAGCGCGAGGCCGAGCGCGATGAGGGTGAGCGACGGGAAGAGGATCTTCTTGTAGCCCACGCGGTCGGCGGCGCGCCCGGACAGCGGCCGGGTCATCAGGATCACGACGCTCATGACCGTGAAGAAGATGCCCTTGGGCGCGATGTGGTTGGCGTCGGCGTAGAGGGCCACGAAGCTGGTGATCCCGCCGTAGCCGAACGAGTAGAGGAAGAGCGTGAAGGACAGGACGAGCACGCGCCACTCCAGGAGCCCCTTCGTGAAGAAGGGATCGACGTGCGTTGCGGCCGGCCGCGGGCGCTCCTCGAGGCTCCAGGCGATGGCCGCCATCAGCAGGTTGAGCCCCGCCGTCACCGCGCACAGCCAGCTCCAGCCGTGCCGGTACACCGCGAAGCCGATGGCGGGGGCGCAGGCGATGGCGAGGATGGTGGCCAGCCCCCAGTAGCCGATGCCTTCGGCGCGCCGCGCCTCGGGGATGAGGTCGGTGATGTAGGCGGAGGAGGCGGACAAGAGCCCCGACCAGAACACGCCGTGCAGGAGCACCAGGCCCAGCATCAACCGATAGTTGGTGACGACGGAGTACGCGAGCGAGAACACCGTGAGGGCCAGGCCACAGCCGACCAGCATCCGCCTCTTCCCCAGCCGGTCGGCGAGGGCGCCCGTCACGGGCGCCGAGAAGGCCGAGGCGTAGGTCAGGAAGCCGAGGAACAGGCCCGCCGCGAAGGGGCTGCCGCCCAGGGCCAGGATCCGGTAGGGCGCGGTGGGCAGGAGCTGGAAGGCGGACAGGAAGACGGTGAAGGTGAACCCGCACATCACGAAGAAGCGAGGCGTGAAAAGCTTGTCGGGCTTGTCGGAGGTCAACGGATTGGTGGGACGGCCGGAAAAGAGGACTGGTTCTGAAACGGACCCGTCAGGAAGCCGCCTGGTCGGACCGTGCGGCTTCCTGAAGGTAAGAAGAAAACGATGAGATATCGATGTTCGCGCCGCACACGATGAGGCCCACGCGCTTGCCGTCGAGGCGCTCGCGCAGGGGGCCGGCGAGGGCGGCGGTGGCCGCCGCGCCCGCGGGCTCCACGGCCAGCTTGGCCGAGGCGAAGAGCAGCAGCATGGCGCGGCGCAGGGCGTCGTCGTCCACCAGCACGAGGTCGTCGATGTTGCGGCGGACGACGTCGAAGCTGTAGGGAGCGGCGTAGGGAGCGCCGAGGCTGTCGGCGATCGTGCGCACGGCCTCGATGGACTGCGGCGACCCCGCGGCCAGGCTGCGGCGCATGCTGTCGGCCCCCTCCGGCTCCACGCCGAAGACCAGACAGCGCGGCCGCACGAGCTTGACCGCGGCGGCCACGCCGGCGCAGAGCCCCCCGCCCCCGATGGGGATGATCACGGCCTCGAGGTCCGGCGCCTGCTCCATCAGCTCGAGGCCCAGCGTGGCCGTCCCCAGCACGGTGGCGAGTCCCTCGAAGGGATGCACGAACGTGCGCCCCTCCTCGGCCTCGATCTGGCGGACCCGGTCGAAGGCCTGGTGGACGTCGTCCTTGAGCTCCACCTCGGCCCCCAGCTCGCGGCAACGGGCGACGCGATAGGGGTTGGCGTTCTTCGGCATGACCACCTTGGCCGTGGACCCCAGCACGCGCGCGGCGTACGCCACGGCCATGGCGTGGTTGCCCGCGCTGACCGCGGTCACGCCACGGGCCCGCGCCTCGGGCGAGAGCCCGGG
>DAINRN010000075.1:0-1137 GCA_036741815.1 Acidobacteriota bacterium | reverse complement strand
GGAAGACCTGCGTGCCCGCGCCCATCACCCGCTCCAGCGGGTCGTCCTGCCAGCGGCGCACCGGCGTGGTCACCACGAGGTCGCCCAGGCGCGCGCGCGTGGCGCGGATGGCCTCGAGGGTCGGAAGCTCCGGCACGGTCAGGCGGCCGGCCCCTCGCCGAGCAGGGACTCGCTGTGGAGCAGCTCGGGCCCGTTCTCCGTACAGACCGCGAACTGCCGCGGCTTCCCCTTCCACGTGCTGTAGAGGTCCACGCCTGCAAACCGGCCCAACCGGTCCACGACGTAGAGGCTGACGTAGAAGTTCGGCGTGCCCTTGTCCGTGAGCAACCGCTTCTCGACGGTGTTGGCGCGGATGCGCTTCACCGCCTCCATGGCCGCGTCCTTGGGGTGGCGGCCGCGCCGCATCTCCTCCACCACCAGGTGGGACGACAGGTTGAACAGGTTGGCCTCCCCTCGCCCGGTGGACCCCGCGGCGCCGACCTCCCCGTCCACGCACAGCCCCGCGCCGAGGATCGGCGAGTCGCCCACCCGCCCGGGGATCTTGAACTCCAGGCCGCTGGTGGTGGTCACCCCGCACACCTCGCCCTTGGCGTTCACGCCGTTGCAGTTGATGGTGCCGTGGTTCGACTCGATCAGGCCCTCGCGCATCAGGTCGTGGCTGATCTTGCGGCTCGTCTCCTCGCGCGCCGCAGGCGTCAGGTAGTGGCCGGGGTCGATGCGCCGCTTCCACTCCAGCCAGGCCGCGCGCGACTTCGGCGTGTTGAGGTCGGCCTCGATGGTGAAGCCCATGTTGCGCGCGAAGTCCTGCGCGCCCCTGCCCACGAGCAGGTGGTGGTCGGTCAGGTCCATCACCGCCCGGGCCACGAGGGACGGCGTGCGCACGCCCTCGAGCGCGGCCACCGCCCCCGCCCGCCTCTTCGGCCCGTGCATGCAGGAGGCGTCGAGCTGGACGATACCCTCCGCGTTGGGCAGGCCGCCGAAGCCCACGCTGTCGTCCTCGGGGTCCAGCTCGCAGATGTTCACGCCCGCGATCACGGCGTCGAGCACGTCCTCGCCGCTGGTGATCCGCGCGAACGCCTCCTCCACGGAGGTACGCGGGCCGCCGTTCTTGTACTTGTGGCCGTTGCTCGAGGCGAT
>DAINRN010000074.1:0-10383 GCA_036741815.1 Acidobacteriota bacterium | reverse complement strand
CGTAGCGCGCGGGCGGCCCTCCGCCGAGGTTGGTCCAGGTCGGATCGACGACGGCCGGCGTGCGCGTGAAGGACCAGGTGTCCCCGAAGACCGTGGACCCGAGCACGCCGTCGATGCGCTGCCGTCCGCCGAACAGGATCGCGCGGTTGTGGGAGGTCTCCCACACCAGGTCGTGCCCGATGCGGCCAGCGGGCCCGTTGGTCCCCGGGGGGAACAGCCACGGGAACCGCCATTTGAGCGTCCCGGTGTTGTTGCCGAAGTGGAACGTCTCCCAGACGTGCGGGGAGCCGCCGCCATAGAGGAAGATGCGCCGGTGGCCGGCCTGCACGAGCGGGTCGTAGGCTATCGAATGCTCGTCGTCGGCCGGCGGCCAGCGCACGTCGTTGAAAGGGCCGATCCAGGCGTTGCCCGCGAGCTCCCAGACGTCGGCGGAGAAGCCGCCGAAGACGACCGAGACTTCCCGATCCTGGTCCCACACCATCGCGTGGCTGTCGCGCGCGGTCGGGCCGTTCGGCAACTGGGCCCAGGAGGATCCGTTCCAGGCCCAGGAGTCGATGTAAGAGAACGTACCGTTCCAGCCGCCGTAGAGCACCAGCCGCGCGTTCTCCGACTCGTAGGTCACGCCCGACCAGGCCCGTGGGGCCGGTGACGTCCCGGGGGGCGTGACTTCCACCCAGGTGTTGCCCTGCAGCTCCCAGAGGTCGTTGAGGTAGCCGCTCGGGCCTCCCACGCCGCCGAAGACCGTCGGGCGGCCGTTCGTCGAGTTGTACACGAAGCCGTGGAACGCCCGCGGGTAGAAGGTCGGTCCCGCGCTGGAAGCGAGGTTGCTCCATGCGCCGGCGACCGGGTCCCACGCCCAGGTGTCGTTGTAGAAGCCGGTGGCCGGGTCCCAGCCTCCGTGAAGGACCATGCGGTCGTTGGCGACGTCATACACCAGGCCCGCGCCGCCCCGCGCGGGCGGCGACGGGGAGACGGAGAGCTGTGACCACGTCTTGGCAACCGTATCCCATTCCCAGGTGTCGCCGAACGCGCCGCTGAACGCCTCGTTGATGCCGCCGAACATGAGGATGGTGTTCCGCAGCGGGTCGTAAGCCATGGCCGCGCCGTGCCGGACCACCGGCCCCGGCGCGGTCACGTTCGCCCACGTCCGCGCGATGCCGTCGTACTCCCAGACGTCGTTGGTCGAGTTGAAGTTGAGGTCGTAGCCCCCGAAAGTGACCATCCGCTTGTTGCCGGCGTCGTAGACCATCGCGTTCTCGATGCGTGAGATGGGCACGACGGGCCCGCGGAAGGTCCAGTTCACCTGCGCCGCGGCTGGAGAGGCCGCGAGCAGTCCGGCGACGAAGAGGCTGGTCCCACGACGCATGAAGTCCGAGTCTAGCGTGCATGGCGGGGCGCGGGACCGCCCGCTTGTCGGCCTGTGACGGCGCTCACGGGGCGCTCGCGACCCGGCCCGGTCTCGCCTTGACGAAACGCGGTCACCGCGCGGATGATGGACTTCCCCTGACAGTCAGACGAGGAGGAACGAACCCATGCGCGTGGCCTTGACGCTCGCTCTCTGGGCGGCCCTCTCCGTGAGCGACCTCGCCTGGGCCCAGGTGCCGATCAAGCGGGTGAGCATGGACCCCTACACCAACGCCACCTCGTTCCACAGGACCGAGGTGGAGCCGGACACGTTCGCGTTCGGAAACACGGTGATGGGCGTCCACCAGACGGGGCGATTCTCGGACGGCGGCTCCTCCAACATCGGCTACGTCGTGTCGACCGACGGCGGGAGCACATGGAAGAGGGGCTTCCTCCCGGCCACGACCGTTTTCGCCACTCCGCCGGGGCCCTGGAGCCGGGCCACGGACCCCAGCGTCGCCTACGACCCCGCCCACGACGTGTGGATGGTCAACATGCTGGCCATGACGGGAACCACGGGCAAGGCCATCCTGGTCAGCCGCTCCACCAACGGCGGCCTCACGTTCGGGAGCCCGATCACCGTGGCCGCCACCGTGGGCAACCAGTTCTTCGACAAGAACTGGATCACCTGCGACACCACTCCCCAGAGCCCTCACTACGGCAGCTGCTACACGGAGTGGGACGACGCCAACAGCGGCGGCCAGCTGCACATGGCCCGCTCGACGAACGGCGGGCTCACGTGGTCGCAGTCGGCGGTGCCCGGCGCGAGCGTGGTCGGCGGGCAGCCGGTGGTGCAGCCCGACGGGACCGTCGTGGTGCCCATCGACGATGGGTTCGAGAGCGCCGTGCAGTCGTTCGTCTCGGCAGACGGCGGCGTGAGCTACCAGGGCCCCTTCCCCGTCTCGTTCATCCAGGCCCACCTCGTGGCGGGGAACCTTCGCGTCCACGAGCTTCCCTCGGCCGAGGTCGACTCCACGGGGAAGGTGTACACGGTCTGGAACGACTGCCGGTTCCGCGCCGGCTGCTCCAGCAACGACATCGTGATGAGCACCTCGACCAACGGGCAGACCTGGAGCCCGGTCGTGCGCATCCCCATCGACCCGACCAACAGCACGGTGGACCACTTCCTGCCCGGGATCGGCGTCGAGCCCGGCACCGGGGGCGCGACCGCGCACCTCGGCCTGCTCTACTACTACTACCCGGTGGCCAACTGCTCATCGAGCACCTGTCAGCTCACCGTCGGCTTCATCGAGTCATTCGACGGGGGCGCGACGTGGACGACGGCCGTGAAGGTCGCGGGCCCGATGCTCAACACCTGGCTTCCCCTCACCACCCAGGGGTACATGGTGGGCGACTACATGTCGACGTCCTTCGTGGGCGGCCTGGCCTTCCCCGTTTTCATGGTGGCGCGGCAGGGAACCTGCCAGCTCGGCCAGCCCACGTCCTGCCTGGTACCCTCGGTGGTGCCCGCGGCCGGGCTCTTCGGGGGACCCGGGCGCGTCACCGTGGACGACGATCCGGTCCTGTACACGGGGCCCTCGCAGACGTTCCGCGGCCTGCGCCAGGCGAACTGACCCGTTCCTCGCGGTCGAGAACGGGCTAGCGCTGCCCATGGCCTCGACTTATGGAACAGCCGGTCCGCGGGAAACAGCGAGTACGGGCAGGCCGGAGGTTACGGGCGACCGGGGGCGAGGGTCAGGGGCGGGCTGAGGGCCCGGACACGTTGCGTTCCCGACTTGACCTGGATCACCAGCCTCAGATTGCCAGTGGCTGGAGCGTTCGGCACCATCCATTGATAACGCCCGTTGTCGGGAAGGTGTCCCGCGATGGTCGTCCAGGGTCCTCCGGGTCCATCGAGCGAGTATGCCAGGCTCACCTCGGCGGGAGGCAAGCCAGGAGGAACGGCCGTCGCCCAATCCACGAACCTGACGGAGCCGGCCCGAAGGGTGGCCGCCGGGCCTGGGCGTACGAAGCGCACCCCCAGGACCGCGGGCGTCGATGCCTCGCGGTAGAAGTGGAGATGATTCTTTGAGTTGAAGGGGCCGCCCTCGTCGTCCACCACGGCGATGTCGGGCAGGCCGTTGTGGTCGGCATCGCCTCCGACGCGGAAGGCGGCGTAGGTCCCCGGCCCCGGGGTCGTGAACGTGGCGATGGACGTCCAGCTTCCCGTTCCGCTGCCCTTCCACACACGCCCGAGCCCGTCGCCGAACGCCGCCACGTCGACCACCTTGTCTCCATCCATGTCCCGGAGCTGTGTCACCGTCCAGTCCCCGCTCGTCGGAAGCCCGGCCCCGAAGTCCGTCCACGTGCCGTTCGCGTTACGGATCCAGACCGCCACGCCTCCGCCGCGGGCCCATGCCAGGTCGTCCCTGCCGTCGCCGTTGACGTCGCCGAGCGACACCCCGACGCGGCCGAAGATTCCACCCACAGGGAGGTTCGAATCCGCAAGGGTGAACCCGCCGTTACCGTCCCCGATGTAGACGGTGCCGGCCTGGTGGGAGACGGCGAGGTCCGGCCAGCCGTCGCCGTTCACGTCGCCGAACACGAACTCCTGACGGGAGTTTCCACCGAGGAAGCCGAAGGACTGCTGCCAGGTCCCGTCGCCCCCGTTCAGGTAGACGTGGACGCCCTGACAGCAGCCGAACGAGATGGAGCCCAGGTCGAGGTCCCCGTCGCCGTCCACGTCGGCGAAATCGCTCCCGAACATCCCGTAGGTCTCGCCGCTCGTGGCCAGGCCGTCGTCCCACGGCGTCCACGAGCGCCCCGTCCCGTCCCCCAGGGCGACCTCGAGGATCTGGTCGCCAAGGTCCCCGTCCCCGTAATCGTGGTGGATGCCGTAGCCGACGTCGAGGTGGCCGTCGTTGTTGACGTCCCCGACCGCGATCCCGCCGTAGCCGAACTCACCGAACTGGAACGGGCTCCACGCACCCTTGCCATCGCCGAACCAGACGATCACGCCGTGCTGGTCCGTATTGATAAACGGGTTGCCGTGGTCGCCGACGGAGACGAGGTCGATGTTGCCGTCGCCGTCGACATCGGCCATCTCCACCTCGGTGTAGCCGCCGTCGAGCTCCGGGACATCGAGGCCGTTCGACGACTCCACGTACATCACGCCGGCGCTGAGCGGGGCCGCGAGGACGCAGGAGAGGGCCATGACCGACAGGCTCGAAATGGCAACCTCGCGAGTCATGGCACCCCTCCTCTCATCCCTTCTCGCATCCGGGTGGACGTCGAGGCCGGTCGCTACATCGAGCGCGCCAAGACGAGATAGAGTTCGGCCGGGCTCAGGCCTCGAACCGTTCCCAGCGAACCCTGACCTCGTCCATGAGCCGAAGGAACCGCCGTTCCCCGCGGAGGTTCTCGAGGAAGGGATCCAACCGCGAGAGGAACGGATGGTTGATGAAACCCCGCCGCGTGGCGTTCTCGAGCCAGTCCAGGGCCTCGTCCTTGAGGCCGATCAGCGCGTATCCCTGCGCCATCATCCGGGAGAGGAACTCGACCCACCTCGCCGCGGCCTCCAGCTCGCCGCTCACGGCCTTGAGAGCTCCCGCCCTGTCCCCCCTGAGCGCATGCTTCAGGAGTAGGCCGGCCTGAGCGAGGACGCTCTGCGGCGAATGCTTCGCCAGCAGGTCGATGATCGAACCCGCCTCATCGACGCGCCCATTCCAGGCCAGGTTCCAAGCGTAGAACAATCGGGCCAGGGGGTTCTCCGGGTCCATCTCGTACCCCTTCGCATAGAACCCGAGGCCGCTCTCGAGGCGCCCCTCGACCACCTCGGCCCACCCCGGCATGAGGTGATTGAATGGCGTGAGCGGGTCGATCTCCAGGAGCCTCTGGATCAACGGCCGCGCAGCCGGCTCCCGGCCGGAGATCAAATAACAGTTGGCCAGGTAGATCAAGCTGTCGGGGTTGGTCGGGTCACGGCTCACCGCCTGCTTGAGGTGCCGGACGGCTTCCTGAACTCTCCCCCGCTGGTACTCGATGGCCCCCCTCAGGCGATGGCCGTCGGCAGAATCGGGGTCCAGGGCGAAGACCTTAATCGCGCACTCTTCCGCTTCGTCGAGGCAAGACTCGTCCCGGCGGATCCCAGCCTCGACGTACAGGCACAGGACGCTGCCCATGGCCGCCCGAAGCACCGCGTTCTCGCCGACGATCGCGAGCCCGTCGTGGAGCAGCCGACGCGCGCGATCCAGCGCATCCTCGCTCCATCGCCACATCTCCACCCTGGCCCTGAGGTAGCACTCGTAGGCCCGCAGGTCGCCGATGGGCCGCTCGCCAATGCTCCGATCCTCCTCGGGGCTGAGCCGGAGTTTCAGGGCTTCGACGATCGTCCGGGAGAGCCTCTCCTGGATGGCGAAGACGTCCTCGAGCGTGCCGCTGTACTTCTCGGCCCAGAGCTGCGCGTCGGTCGTGGCGTCCACGAGCTGGGCGGTGATGCGCAGGTTGGCGCCCGCCTTCCTCACGCTTCCCTCGAGCACGTACTGTACGTTCAGCTCCCGGCCGATGCTCCTCACGTCCTTGCCGGTCCCCTTGAGGCGCATCGCCGAGGTCCGGGAGATCACGCGGAGCGACCGGATCTTGGAAAGGTCGGCGATGATCTCGTCGGTCAGGCCGTCGCTGAAGTACTCGTTGTCGCCTCCGGGGCTGATGTCCTTGAAGGGGAGAACGATGATCGCCTTGTCCTGCGCAGGCAGCGCGGGCCTCACCGGTGAGCGGCAGGCGCTCTCGACGGAGAGGTCCCGGGGCTCCGAGACTGCCTCGAGCGCGAGGGCCAGGTCGTGGGCGGAGTGGAAACGATCCTCGGCGCGCTTCTCCAGGCATCGCCTCACGATCCGGTCGAGGGCGGGAGGCACAGGGCCGCCCCTCGCCTGGAGCTCGGGCGAATCCTCACGCAGGATCGCCGTCATCACGTCGGCGGGTGTGTCGCCTCGGAACGGTCTCCGCCCGGACACGATCTCGTACAGCAACACGCCGAAAGAGAAGATGTCAGACCGGTGGTCCGCCGGCCGGCCCCGCACCTGCTCCGGGGACATGTAGGCCGCCGTTCCCACCACCATCCCCGCCGCTGTCCCTTGCGACGCCGTCTCCCCCTCGGGCATCGCCACGTCGCTCGTCCTCTGGAGCTTCGCCAGGCCAAAGTCCAGGATCTTGACGCGGCCATCCTTCGTCACGAAGAGGTTCTCGGGCTTCAGATCCCGGTGCACGATCCCCTTCGCGTGCGCGGCAGACAGCCCGCGGGCCACGGCGATCGCCACCTCCAGCGCCTTGCGCAGGCTGAAACCCTCCAGGCGATCCCGCTCCCGCAGCGTCTCCCCTTCCAGGAGCTCCGAGACGATATAGGGAGAGCCGTCGTGCGAGCCGACGTTATGAACCGTCAGAAGGTTGGGGTGGTTGAGGCAGCCGGCGGCCCGGGCCTCCCGCTCGAACCGCCTCAGGCGTTCGGGATCGGAGGCAAGCGAGTCGGGAAGGACCTTGATCGCCACGTCGCGGCCCAGGCGCCCGTCGCGCGCGCGGTAGACGTCCCCCATCCCGCCGGCGCCCAGTAACCCGATGACTTCGTAGGGGCCGATACGCGCTCCCTTCGCGAGCTTCACGGTTCGGCGAGCAAGGTACGGCGGCGAGAAGGACCCGTCAAGAAACCCCGCGGGGGACGCGCGACCTGGCGACCACCACGGCGCGGAGGAGCCGCAGGGTCCTCAAGGCCGGGCTTCGACGGGGACGTAATCGCGTCGCGTGGATCCGAGGTAGACCTGCCGCGGACGCGCGATCTTCTGCTCCTTGTCCTGGAGCATCTCCTCCCACTGGGCGAGCCAGCCGGACGTGCGCGGGATGGCGAAGAGCACCGGGAACATGTCCACCGGGAACTTCATGGCCTGGTAGATGAGACCCGAGTAGAAGTCCACGTTGGGATACAGCTTGCGCTTCACGAAGTACTCGTCCTCCAGCGCGATACGCTCGAGCTCGAGGGCGATGTCGAGGAGCGGGTTGCGGCCCGTGACCTCGAAGACCTCGTCGGCCATCCTCTTGATGATCTTGGCCCGCGGGTCGTAGTTCTTGTACACCCGGTGGCCGAACCCCATCAGCCGCACCTCGCCCCCGCTGGTCTTGACGTCCTTGATGAAGGCGGGGATGCGGTCCTTGGACCCGATCTCCTTGAGCATGCGCAGCACCGCCTCGTTGGCGCCGCCGTGCAGGGGGCCGTAGAGGGCGGCGATGGCGGCCGCGGTCGCGGAGTACGGATCGACCTCGGAGGATCCGACGTTGCGCATGGCGGAGGTCGAGCAGTTCTGCTCGTGGTCGGCGTGCAGGATGAAGAGGACCTCGAGGGCCCTCTCCAGGACCGGGTTCACCTTGTACTTCAGCTCCGTCATGCGGAACATCATCTGGAGGAAGTTGCCGCAGTAGGAGAGGTCGTTGTCCGGGTAGGCGAAGGGCATGCCCACCGAGTGGCGGTAGGCGAACGCGGCCAGGGTGGGCATCTTGGCGATGAGGCGGAAGACCTGCGACCGGCGCACGTCGGGGTCGTGGATGTGCTTGGCGTCGGGGTAGAAGGTCGAGAGCGCGCCCACGGTGGAGAGGAGCATCCCCATGGGGTGCGCGTCGTAGCGGAAGCCGTCCAGCAGGCCCTTGATGTTCTCGTGGACGATGGTGTGGTGGGTGATGTTGTAGACCCACGCCTCGTACTGGGCCCGGGTGGGAAGCTCTCCGTTCAGGATGAGGTACGCCGTCTCCAGGTAGTTGCTCCTCTCCGCCAGCTGCTCGATGGGATAGCCGCGGTAGTTGAGGATGCCCCGGTCGCCGTCGATGTACGTGATCCGGCTCTTGCAGGAGGCGGTGTTGGTGAAGGCGGGGTCGTAGGTCATGAGCCCGAAGTCGTTCTCGCCCGTGGTGATCTTGCGCAGGTCCAGGGCGCGGATGGTCCCGTCCTGGATGGGGACCTCGTACGTCTTCCCCGTGCGGTTGTCGGTGATGGTGAGGCTGTCCTTGGGCATCGGGCCGGGGGCGTGACTCACGTGACGCTAGCACCCCGTCGCGGGGGCGTCAAACCTCGGCCCCGCGGCCCAGGCCAGCCCCAGGGCGACGAGCGCCCCGCCGAGCGCGCGGCGCCGGGTCGCGGATGGGGGCGCGGGCGCGGCGTCCGTGGGCAAGGCGGCTGATTATATCGGCCGCCGGTTGCACCACGCGTGGGCGCGTGCTACACGGCATCCCGGGAGGCGCATGGACACAGAACGCTCACGGACCTATCCGCTGCTGCTCGGCCTCTTCTTCCTGTCCGGCGCCTGCGGGCTCGTCTATCAGGTCGTCTGGCTCCGAACGCTGTCGCTCGTCTTCGGCACCACCACGTTCGCGGTGAGCGCCGTCATCAGCTCCTTCATGGCCGGACTCGGCCTCGGCAGCTATCTCTCCGGGCGCCACCTCGCGGGCCGCGGCCGGGCCCTCCGCCTCTTCGGCGCGATGGAGATCGGGGTCGGCCTCTACGCCCTCCTCCTGCCCTGGCTCCTGGCCGCGGTCGAGCAATCGTTCACGCGCGCGGTGGGCGGCCTCGGCCTCAGCGTCTACGGCGAGAGCCTGCTCAAGCTGGGGCTCTCCTTCGCGATCCTGCTCCCGCCCACGTCGCTCATGGGCGCCACGCTCCCGCTTCTCGCCGAGCACACCGTCGAGCGCTTCGGCCATCTGGGGACCCGCGTGGGCCGGCTCTACGCGCTCAACACCCTGGGCGCGGCCGTCGGCTGCTTCCTGGCCGGCTTCGCCGCGATGCCGGCCCTCGGCATCCGCGGGACGACTTGGGCGGCCGCCGCCCTCAATTTCACGGTGGGGACGCTCGCCTTCGTCCTCGGGGGAGCACGCCCGCCCGCCCGCGCGCCGGCGGAGGCGCGGCCGGAGGAGGCCGCTCCCCCGGCGCTGTACAAGCACGAGACGCTGCGCTGGGCCGTCGTAGCCTTTGCCGTATCGGGCTTCGCCGGCCTGGGCTTCGAGGTGGTGTGGACCCGCCTCATCACCCTCATCTTCACGGGGACGACGTACGCGTTCACCACCATGCTCGCCGTCTACCTGGTGGGCATCGCCGCCGGGAGCCTCGCCTTCGGCTCGGTGGCGGACCGGTCTCCCGATCCCCTGCGCCTGTTCGGCATGCTGGAGATCGCGATCGGGGTGTCCGTGCTGGCGCTGGCCCCCCTCTTCACGCGCGGGCCCGCCTGGGTCGCGCATCTCACGGCGGCGCTGGGCGGCGGATGGGTCGCGGAGGCCGCGGCCAAGTTCGCGGTGGGTGCGGCGCTGTTGCTCCTGCCCACCTTCCTCTTCGGCACCACCTTTCCGGTCGTATCCCGCGTGGCGGCCCGGAGCCTGGCCGGCCTGGGGGCGACCATCGGAAGGCTCTACGCCGCCAACGTCGCGGGCGGGATTGCGGGCGGCGTCGCCGCGGGGTTCGTCCTCGTTCCGCTCCTGGGCACCGACCAGACCTTGCGGACGCTGTGCGGCGCCCTGCTGATGCTGGGCCTGCTCCTGGTGGCGGCCAGCCCCCTGGCCACCGCGCGGGCGACGATCGCCGCGGCCGTCCTCGGCTTGACGGGCGCCGGCCTGGCCGTCGCCAGCGCGCGCTCGGACGTCTCCCAGGCCATCCACCGGGTCTGGCTGCAACCCGGGGAGCGGGTCACCTTCTACCGCGAGGGCGCGGAGGTGACGGTCTGGGTGGCGGAGTCAGCCACGGCCAAGCGGATCCTCGTGAACGGCAGCCAGGCCACCGGGACCAGCCGCGCCGCGGTCTCCATCAACCGGCTCCAGGGCGTGCTCCCCTTCCTCTTCGAGCGCATGCCGCGGCGCGTCCTCGCCATCTGCTTCGGCAGCGGCACCACCTTCGGCACGGTCTCGGAGTTCCCGCAGGCGCGCGTGGACGGGGTGGAGATCGCCCCCCAGGTGATCCAGGCCGCCGGCCGCTTCCGGCGCGAGAACTACGACGTGCTGCGCAACCCGCGCTTCCGC
>DAINRN010000073.1:0-10441 GCA_036741815.1 Acidobacteriota bacterium | reverse complement strand
CAAGCGGGAGAAGTGGGCGGCCTGGGGCTCGGCCGTCCTCTCGAACATCGGGCTCATCACCGGGCGTAAGAGGACCATCTCGAACGTCCCCACCGCCATGAGCAAGCAGCGGATGGAGGACACCGCCGAATCGCGGGTCGAGGCCCTCCGGGCCGAGGTCGCGGCCCTGGAGGCCGAGGCCGCGTCCGGCGCGGGTGTGGACCCCGCGCGCTTCCAGCAGACGCAGGCCGTGCCCGCGAGGGGCGGCGTGGACCTGCTGAGGTACGACGTGCTCTGGGTCTACTGAGGAGGTTCGGAACTTCTCCGGCGCCGGCACGTACTGAATGAAGATGCCCTCCGCGTGCCCCGAACCTCACGACCTGCGTCACCGCTTCGAGCAGTTCGCGGCGCGTTTCGCGGAGCGGGTCCGCCCCCGCGCCCCGGGCGGCGCCCGCCCCGGCCGGTCTCCCGCTTCCCCCGACGGCTACTGGCAGAACGTGCAGGACCTCTTCATGCAGGACGTCACGGAAAAGGGCCTGCGCCAGCTGGTGGAGCACGAGGCCCAGGACACCTTCCGCTTCTTCACCCGCGACGTGGACCTGGAGGACCTCGAGCAGAAGCCGTGGTTCAAGCGCTGGCCGCTGTCGGCCTGGCGCGTCTTCCTGGCCACCGCCTTCCGCCTGAGCCCCGCGCGCCGCATCTTCTTCGCCCTGGCCGTGCCGCTGCTCTGCCTCGCCTGGATCCGGTCCATCGTTTCGCAGTTCGGCGGGGCGGACCTGGTCTTCCCGTCCATCTTCGGCTGGACGCTGGTGGCGGCCACCTTCTTCTGCGGGCTCCTCCTGCTCGAGCTGCGCGACAAGCTGGCCCTCAAGAGCGACCTCGAGGTGGCGCGGCAGATCCAGTTCGGCCTGCTCCCCTTCGAGCCGTACGAGCGGGACGGCGTGGCCATTCGCGCCGCCATGCGCCCCGCCAACACCGTGGGCGGCGACTACTTCGACGTGATCGCCCTGGGCACCGGCCGGATCGCGACGGTCATCGGCGACGTGGCGGGGAAGGGGATGCCCGCCGCGCTCCTCATGGCGTTACTTCAGGGCAGCCTGCGCACGCTCATCACGGCCGGCTTCCGCGGCCCCGAGCTGATCTCCAAGCTGAACGACCACCTCTTCGCGAACATCCCGTCCAACCGGCTCATCACCCTGTTCTACGGCGAGCTGGACACCGCCACCGGCACGCTCCTCTACGTCAACGCCGGCCACAATCCGCCCTACCGGCTGAGCGCGGACGGCGGGAGCGAGCGCTTGACCGCCACCGGGATGGCGCTGGGCATCGTCCCCTCCGGCCAGTTCGAGGCGCGCGAGGCGCGGCTGGTGCTCGGCGACCGCGTCTTCCTCTACACCGACGGGGTGACCGAGGCCGAAGGCCCCCACGACGTCGAGTACGGCGAGCCGCGCCTCGAGGCCTACCTGGCCGCCGCCCGTGGCGCGGGGGACCAGGAGCTACTCGAGGGTGTGCGGGACGACGTCATCGCCTTCTGCGGGACCGCCCCTCCCCGGGACGACATGACGATGATGGTGGTGTCCCGCCGGTCCTGATCGCCGCCGCCGATTGCTGCTAGACTGGCCGCGATACCGACCGGAGGCATCGATGGCCCAGGAGAACGGCAACGTGGCGGCGGCCCTGCAATACCTCGACCGGAACTTCGACGATTTCAAGCGGACCCTGATCGCGCTGTCGCGCATCCCCAGCGTCTCCGCGGAGGGCTTTCCCCCCCAGGAGGTCCGGCGCTCCGCGCAGGGCATGGCCGAGGCGCTCCGGCAGGTCGGCGTGGAGCACGTCCAGGTACTGGAGATCCCGGGCGTTCACCCGTACGTCTACGGCGACTGGCTGCACAAGCCGGGGACGCCCACGATCCTGCTCTACGGCCATCACGACGTGCAGCCGCCGGGCCGCCCCGAGAAGTGGAAGTCGCCGGCCTTCGAGCCGCAGGAGCGGGACGGGCGGCTCTACGGGCGCGGCACCGCCGACGACAAGGGCGGCTGCATGGCCCACGTGGCCGCGGTGGCCTGCTACCTGAAGTCGCAGGGCTCGCTGCCCTGCAACGTCAAGTTCATCATCGAGGGCGAGGAGGAGATCGGCTCCGAGAACCTGGGACGCTTCCTGGACAAGTACAAGGGCATGATGTCGGCAGACTTCATCGTGCTCTCCGACACGGCGAACTTCGACACGGGGATACCGGCGCTCACCTACCAGCTCCGCGGGATCTGCCAGGTGGACGTGGAGGTCAAGTGCCTCGACCATCCGGTCCACAGCGGGATGTGGGGCGGCCCGGTGCCCGATCCGGTCCAGGTCCTGAGCCGGCTCATCGCCGACCTGCAGAACAAGGACGGCTCGCTCAACATCCCGGGGCTCTACAAGGACGTGGCCAAGCCCGGAGCCAAGCAGCTGGCCCGCATCCGGAAGCTCCCCTTCAACGAGTCGAAGTTCAAGAAGGACGCCGGTCTGGTGCCGGGCGTCCAACTCGGCGGCGAGAAGAAGTACTCGGTCTACGAGAGGATCTGGACGCGGCCGTCGCTCACGGTGATCGCCATGGAATCGCACGAGATCCAGGGCTCGTCCAACCAGATCGTGGACTCGGCGCGCGCCCGGCTCTCGCTGCGCACCGTGCCCAACATGGACGGGCGCAAGGCGGGGGCGCTGCTGGTCAAGAAGCTGACGCAGAACCCGCCGAACCGGGTGAAGATCACGGCCAAGGTCAACGGGACCACGCCCTGGTGGACCACGGACCCCGACGGCCCGGCCTTCGAGGCCGCGCGGCGCGCCCTGAAGGCGGGCTTCAAGAAGGACACCGCGATGATCGGCGCGGGCGGATCCATCGGCTTCGTTCAGCCGTTCGCGGACCTGTTGGGGGGCGCGCCCTGCCTGTTGATGGGCGTGGAGGACCCGCCCTGCAACGCGCACTCCGAGAACGAGAGCCTGCACCTGGGGGACTGGGCCAAGTGCATGCGGTCGGCGATCCATCTCTACGACGAGCTGTCCCGGGTCCCCACGTCGCGCTCGCGCTAGCCGTGCGGCCGTTCCGGCGGGCGGGGGCGGCGGCCGCGCTGCTGATGGCCGCGGCCACGGCCGCGGCCCAGCCCGCGCCCGAGGCCCGGCTGGCCTTCCTGGGGGATTCGGGCAGCGGGGACGCCCCGCAGCGGGCGGTGAGCGCCCAGCTCCTGGCCTGGCGGCCCGCGCAGGTCTTCCTCCTCGGCGACAACATCTACGACCGCGGGAGCCGCAAGTACATCGCCAGCCGCTTCGACGACGTGTACGCGCCGCTCATGCGGGAGGGGACCACCTTTCACGCCGCCCTGGGGAACCACGACGTGCTCTGGTGCGACGTGGCCAGCCGCGATCCCCTCCCCGCCGACCGGCGGGCCTACTCCTCGGGCCTGCTCCCCTGCGACGTCAAGTACCAGCTCGCCCACGCCGCGTTCGGCTACCCCGACGGCCACCGCTACTACTCGGTCAACAGCGACGGCACGTCGCGGCCCATGGTCGAGGTGTTCGTGCTGGACTCGAACACCCTCAGCACCTCCCAGAACAAGCTGGGGCCGCTGCGGGAGGACCGCGCTCAGCTGCGCTGGCTGGACCAGGCGCTGCTCGACTCGAACGCCCACTGGAAGGTGGTGGTCATGCACCACCCGCCCCACACCCCGAAGACGCCCGTGAAGTACTGGTGGTTCATCCCCGCGGGAGGGGGGCGGGCCCGCGAGTGGCGCCTGGACCTTCAGCTCGGCTCGATCCTGCGCCGGCGCGGCGTGGACGTGGTGATCGCCGCCCACAACCACTTCTACGCGCGCATGGTGCCGCAGGACGGGATCCGCTACTTCGTCTCCGGCGGCGGCGGCCGGGAGATCTATCCGTTCGAGGAGGCGCCCGGCTACGTCGCCGCGGGCGGAGCGTTCCACCACTTCATCTACGTCCGCGCCACCGAGGCCGCCTTCGAGTACTACGCGGTGGACGACGCGGGCCACTCCCGCGACGCGGGCCTCTTCACCAAGGGCTCGACCGTGGACACCGCGATCGCCGCCCGCTCGGTCCCTCCCCCGGCCTCGCCCTAGAGGCATGACCCGCCTGATCGAGCGAAGCGTGGCCGGGGCGGCCGCCGGCCTCGTTTTCGGGGCGCTGACGCCGCTGGCGGCCCTGGCCCAGGGGGCCGTCCCACCCGCGGCCCGCGGGCCCTTCGAGGCGCGCGAGCAGTGGCTGCTCGGCCAGAACCGCCTCTCGCTGCCCTCCACCACGCCCGACCCGATTGCGTCGGGCGAGACCCGCCTCCGTATCGATGTGGACTGGGGCAACGACTTCGGCTGGAACCAGCAGTTCGTGGGCGAGGACCCCGGCGAGCGGCGCTTCCTGGTCGACGGCGAGCATTCCACGCTGGGCATCGAGCTGCGGCGCGGCGTGAGCGGCAGCCTGAGCCTGGGCGCGCGGCTGCCGCTGTGCTGGCGGGGAGCGGGCAACCTGGACGGCGTCATCGACTGGTGGCATCGGCTCGTCGGGCCGCTGGGCATCCCGGACAACGGGCGATCGTATTTCGAGGACCGCCGCTTCCGCGTCCTGGGGCGCGACCATCAAATGCAGCCCGTCGACTGGGGCGGGGACCCCGGCTTCGGCCTCGGCGAGCTGGAGCTCGATGCGCGCTGGACGCTCCGGGCCGCGGCCCCCGCCGGCAACCGCTGGCGGGCCGCGCTCGTCGCCCGTGCCGGTCTTCCGACCGGCACCGGCCCCTTCAACGCGACCGGAGCGGCTCTCGGGATCCAGGGCGTGGCTGCGCGCGGTCTCGGCCGGTCGGTGGACGTCTACCTGGGCGCGGGCGGCGCCTTCTCCAACGAGGACGACGGAGGGGGGATCGAGTACGACCCCGCCCGGTTCCATGGCTTCCTGGCCCTGGAGTGGCGCCTGGGACGGCGGTGGAGCCTCCTCGCCGAGGCCACGGCGGCCAGCCGCCTGGTCGAGAACCTCGACGACTATCCCGCCCTCCAGTCGTACCTGCGCATGGGGGCCAAGGTCGACCTCTCGCCGCGCTGGCGCCTGGAGGCCGGGTTCACGGAGAACCTGGAGGACCAGGACGCCACCACGGACTTCGGGATCTTCTCGGGAATCGTCCGGCGATTCTGACCTGACCTTTCCCCTCGTCGTGCGACCCTGGCGACGGTCAGTCCAGCTAAAATACGCGTTTCGCTCGTGGCTGGGCCGCGAGCCAAGGAGGGTCCCTGATGAAGGCGCGCCGGGTCCTGTTGTTCCTCGCCGTCCTCGCGGCCGCCGCTTGTGGCGGCAGCGAGGCCCCCGTCCCCATCACGGCGCCCACGCCGCCGCCGCCCTCGCCGGAGCCGTCGGCCGCGCCGGTGACCGCGTTCAGCTGCCCGCTGCCGGCCTTGCCCGACCTGCACAACACCTGCCCCAAGCTGACGCCCCAGCTCTGGCAGGTGGTCGAGAACGCGATCCAGAAGACGATCCAGGAGCACCCCGAGCTATTCGACTTCAACGAGGAGCTGGGCGGCGGATCCTGGAAGGTCCTCGATCGCGAGAAGTACATCAACACCACGGTGGAGAACATCCACGCCCAGGGAGTGTGCTCCCGCGCCGAGATCGAGGAGATCCAGGTCAAGACCACGAACGAGTACAACGAGCAGTACAACATCTGGGTCTCGTCGGGCCACGTGAGGCACGGGCCGGGCTCCTACATCACGACCTGCTTCCCCGCCCAGTTCTAAGCGTCGCGAGGGTCGTCGCCCGGAGCGTGGATCTAATCTGAGGTTCCACGCGGAGGGCGACACCCGAGCGGCGCTCTGAGGTTCCGCGCGGAGGGGCACACCCGAGCGGCGGCGATCGGTCTCAGGGCATCGCGGCGGCGGGAGCCTTTTCGGCGTTCGTGAGGCTTGGACATCATGATTGGTCCACGCCGGCCTGATACACCTCGCGCATTTCGCTGACCGCCGACGGCCCGCGCGGCCCGAAGACCATCTCCGCCTCGAACGCGTTGTGCCGTCGACACCGAAGGGAGATGTTGCCGACGGTCGCGGCCCCGCCCGACGCGAAAGGCTGGATGTGGTGGAACTCGAGGAAGTCTCGCTCAGCGCATCTGTGTCCGGTCGTCCCAACGAAAGCGCACTGGCCCTGATCGCGCTGCCAGACCGCGCGCTTGACCGCGTTGGGGACGTGTCGTGACGGGCTATCCGTTTCGAAACGGATACGCCTTTCGTAAGTCCGGGCCACCGCATCGGGCGTCGGTCGAGACGCAACCCCCGGGCGCGCGTGTGCCCTCGACGAAGGCTTCGGGAAGCCCAGCTTGGACTTGGCGGCCTGCTCGAGTAGCTCCAGCGCGCGGTCGAAGATGGCGGCGACGTCCCCGCTCGGGACCTCCCGACGCACGAGCGACTGCACGCGCCTGAGCCTGTCGTGGGTCTCCTGCCCGATCGTGAACTGGACCCGGTAGCGCTTCGGTGCCAGAGGCTGGATGATCGGACGGGCCTCGGAAGTGGGGGGGATCGGGGCCAAGGTAGACGGCGCCTCCTGTGCGCTGCGATTCGTGGCTGAGGAGACCGGCGAAGGGGAGGCCCCCGTCTCGCTCAGCAAGGGTAGAGGGGTCAATTCCCCTGTGGCCACTGATTCTGTTCTTGGAGCAGGCACCTTTCGAACCGACGCGGGCACATCCGGACGAGGTGCGATCTCGGCGACCAGTAACTCAATATCCCCGCGGCTCTTGTTGGCAGCCCTGGCCAGCACCGCCTGGTGGTTGGCGGCGGTGAGGTGCGGGCCGAGCAGGCGGACGGCAGTCATGCTCAGGGTGCCGGCGAAGAGCAGGTCGAGGATCAAGGGGAACTCCTGACACACCCGGACCACCTTGGTGCGAGTGCACGCAGCGTCCTCGGTGAGGTGAAGCGCCCGTGTGCAGTACTCGAAGAGCGAGCCGTAGCCGTACGCCAGATAGAGCGAGGGACGCAGGTCGAGAGCGGCCAGGTGGGCCAGCATCTCGGCCGTCGTTTCGCGCTCGGCGGTGGCCAGGGCATCGAGCCGAGCGAGCAGATCCCGGTCGGAAAGAGCTACTGCCGTAGCGTAGATGTTCGTTCTCATGCGACCTGTGTATCACGGTGGTTTCGCCGTCCGCGGAAGGCCTCTGGGCGCCCGCGGGAGCGAAGATCGCCAGGGAATTCAGGGGAACAGCAAAGGGACAGGAACCCGCCGGTCCATGAGGCGCGGGAACGCTCTGATCCGTCTTCTTGACGGAGTGCGCTTCGCCAGATGGACCTACAACCGAAAATGTGAGGTCCAAAACTTCGGGAGCTCAAGAATAAATTTTCAGAGCGCCGCCGTCTTCAGGCCGCAACGGCCGCCACGGCATGTCAGGGCACGGCGGCTCCCGCCGGCTCGTAGCGGCCCAGCAGCTTCAGGATGCCGAGCGACATGTCGGGGACGTAGGTGATGAGCAGGACGGCGATCGTCATGATCACCAGGAAGGGGAAGGCGGTCCGCGTGACCTCGGTCAGGGGCTTGCCGAAGCGCGAGGACGACAGGTACAGGTTCAGGCCGACGGGCGGGGTCAGGAAGCCCAGCTCCAGGTTGGCCAGGAAGATCACGCCCTGGTGGATGGGGTCCACGCCGAAGGCCGCTCCCATGGGCGCGATGAGCGGGGCCAGGACCACGATGGCCGAGAAGATGTCCACCAGGCAGCCCACCACGATCAGCAGCAGGTTCAAGGCGAGCAGGAAAACGACCTGCGAGTGGATGTGGGCCTTCACCCAGGCCACGAGCTGATCGGGGATCTGCGCGTCCACTATGTAGCTGGTGATGCCCATGGCCGCGCTCAGGAGGACGAGGACCGAGCCCGTGAGGACCGCGGCCTTCAGCAGCGCCGGCGGCAGGCTCCGCAGCGGGTGCAGGTCACGGAGCAATAGCGTCTCCGCGACGACGGCATAGACGACCGCCGCTGCCGCCGTCTCCACCATGGACGCACGGCCGGTCACGAACAGGCCGATCACAAATAGGGGCAGGCCGAGCTCCCACTTCGCCCCCCAGGTCGCGGCCAGCGCCTCGCGCGCCGAGAAGTCCTGCCGGACGGTATCGGTGTTGCGACCGACGTACATCGCGTAGGCGGCGACCATGCCCACCATGAGCAGGCCGGGGAGGAGCCCGGCGAGGTAGAGGGAGTCCGCGGGCACGTTCTGTTCGCGCGTCCCGGCCACCACGCTGTAGAGGATGACGGGAAGGCTGGGCGGGAACAGCAGGCCCAGGCTGCCCGAAGCGGTGACCAGCCCGAGGGAGAACCCTGCCGGGTACCGGTCCTTCAGCAGCATCGGATAGACGAGGCCGCCCACGGCGATGATGGTGACGCCCGAGCCGCCGGTGAACGTCGTGAACAGCGCGCACACCGCGGTCACGATGACCGCCAGCCCGCCCGGCATCCAGCCGAAGAGGGACCGGAAGAAGCGCAGCAGACGCCCGGAGGCCCCGCTCTCCGCGAGCACGTACCCGCAGGCGGTGAGGAGTGGGATGGCGGGGAGCGTCGGGGAGGAGATGAGCCGGTAGACCTCCGCGGAGACCGCCGTCACCGGCGTGCCGTCGGTGAAGAAGAACAGCAGGGCCAGGCCGGACATGGCCACGAAGACCGGCGCCCCCAGGACGAGGGCCGCGAGGATGAGGAGGGCCATGGGCCAGACGCCGCGGGCCACGGTGTCGGGGATGAGGCCCAGCGCGAAGGCCGCCGGTATCGCGGCCAGGGCCAACGCGCGCAGGGCCCATCGCTCCGACGCCCTCCACGCGAAGCGCAGCGCGATGAGGGCGAGGGTCACGGGCATGACGCACTCGCTCACCCACTCGGGGACGCCGCCCGACAGGACGTTGCCCTGCTCGCGGTCGGCGGCCACCACCCCGAGGCTGGCATAGGCGAGGACGCCCACGGTGGCGGCGGCCACGGCCGCGGCCAGGACGCGCCCGAACCGCCGCACCCTGTCCCCGAAGAGCTCGGCGGTGGAGAGCGTGAGGTGCTTCTCCTCGCGCGTGGCCACCAGGCCTCCCACGAAGGCCAGCCACAGCGTGATCTGCTGCACCCATCCGGCCCCGCCGGGGACGTGGAACCCACCGAAGAGCCGCCCCATGGCGTCGAGGAGGGGCAGGATGGTGATGGCGGCCAGGGCCGCGAGCAGGACCGCATCCTCGGTCCGGCGGAACGCCGCGCCCAGGCGTGGGATCAGCGCGGACCGCCGGGGCGCTTGCGGTACTCGTCGCGGTAGCGCAGGGCCTCGTCGAAGGCGTCGGCGGGCACGATGGCGCCCCGGATGCGCGGGTACATCCGCTCCGCCGTCTGCCGCCACAGCTCGCGGGCGCGCGCGTCCACGGGGACGACGTTCAGCCCGCGCTTGCGCATGGCCTCCACGTCCTTGTCGCCGCTCTTGCGGATCTCCTCTTGCAGGCGGCGCCCGCCCTCGCGCGCCGCCTCCAGCAGTCCCGGCCGCATCTCCGCCGGGATCTTCTCCCACGTGCCCCTGGAGATGATGGTGGCCCCCAGCAGGAGCTGCCAGGGCAGGTCCGTCATGTTCTTCGCGTGGTTGTAGTACTGCGTGATGACCGCGACCTGTGGCGGCGCCCCCAGCGCGTTCACGAGGCCGGTCTGCAGCGCGGTCGCGATCTCGGTCGAGGGCAGGGGCACGGGGTTGAAGCCCGCTGCCCGCCAGACCTCGACCGACTGATTGTCGCCGGCCCAGGAGAAGAGCTTCAGGGCCTTCAGGTCGTCGGGCACGGCCACGGGCTTCTGGGAGAAGAAGCGGACCCAGCCGCCGTCGCACCAGTTCAAGACCACAAAGCCCTTCGCTTCGAGCCGTGCCTCGAGACCGGGTCTCATCTTCTCCAGGACGTGGTACACCTCTTCGTACGAGTCGTACATCATCGGGATGCCGAGGGCGTAGACGGACTTGTCGACCTCGGCCACGCCCACGGACGTGAGGACGCCGGCGTTCAGCGTCCCCAACCGCATCTTGCGCACGATGTCGGGGTCGTCCCCCGCCACGCCCCCGGGATAGAGGCGCACCACCACGCGGCCGCCGGAGAGCGTCCTCCACTTCTCCGCGGTCTCCTTCAGGATCTGGTGCCACGACGAGCCGTCGGGCACGAGGGTGGCCATCTTCACCACCACGGGCTGGGCGCGGGCGGGGACGGCGGCGAGCCACCAGGCGGCGGCCGCGGCGGCGAGGATGCGTACCCGGGTGCCGCTCATTCGATGAAGAGCTCGTCGGCGCGGCCCAGCAGCCAGCGGGCGCGCCGCTGGGCCACCAGGTTCGCCACCCGCACCTGGGGCACGGCGTCGGGGTCCACGGCCAGGGTGAGCTCGTTCAGCCGATCGCGCACCTCGTTCAAGCGCGCCTCGTCTTCGTAGAGGACGGTGCGCCGCGCCTCCATCTGCGCCTCTTCGCTCTCGAGGGCGATG